>SXVE01000251.1 GCA_005790265.1 Acidobacteriota bacterium
CCGGTATTACTTTTGTCAAATCAAGCGGAATAACTTTGACCGGTGCGGACGGCGTAACTCTAACCGGCGTTGACGGCGTAACTTTAACCGGCGCTGATGCGCTATTTAACTATTACGTTAACGGCGTAACGCTGACGGGAGCCGACGGCGTAACGTTCACCGGAGCGGACGGAGTAACGTTCACCGGCGCAGACAGTTCAACTTACATCAGCCCGAACGGAGTGACATTTACCGGTGCCGATGGAGTAACATTCACTGGTGCTGACGGAATAACTTTGACCGGCGCCGACGGCGTAACATTTACCGGCGCCGACGGAACTCGATATCAAGCCGCATCAGTAAAAGCAATCAGACCAAGCGGCGTGACCTTTACCGGAGCCGACGGCATAACGTTAACCGGAGCCGACGGATTTACGCGCGTGAGCGAAAACGGAGTGACGTTTACCGGAGCTGACGGAGTGACGTTTACCGGAGCGGACGGAGTAACGTTCACCGGAGCCGATTCGCTGATCGGGATTCGCACGGACGGTTCAACTTTTGCACTGACTCATCCGAACGGCGTCACGTTTACCGGAGTTGACGGCGCTACTTTGACTGGTGCGGACGGCGTCACATTTACGGGTGTTGACGGCGTAACCTTTACCGGCGCGGACGGTGTAACTTTCACGGGTGTAGATAATGAAAACGGAACGAGCACGCAAACCGTCGGCATTCAAAGCGTTTCGCCGGAATTCGCTATTGCTCTCAATCAAGCGACGGACGACAGTAATCTGAACGCGGTTATTGTTTTTCACAGTAATCCGACGCCTGAAGACATCAACGCGCTGCGGCAAATCGGAATTTTAGGCGGAACTGTTTATAAAGTGCTTCCGATGGTTGTCGTAACGGCAACTCGCGCGCAGATCATTGCTGCATCGCGGTTGCCGCAAGTACGTTCGATTTATGGCAATCGAACGCTCGACTTAAACTCCGATCCGTACTTTAAAAATACCCAAATTCAAAGAGTCGCCACGGATCGTGATTTGCAAATCAAAAACGGCGGAATGCCGGTGTCCGGACGAAATGTAACCGTCGCCGTGTTAGATACGGGAGTAAACGGCAACCATCCTGATTTAGCAGGAAAAGTTGTGCAAAACGTTCGATTAACCGATACGCAAAGCGCGCCCATCGGATTTTTGCCGCCGACTCCGATTGAAAATCTTTCCAATACTGATTTAGCTAGCGGGCACGGCACATTTGTCGCCGGTTTAATTGCCGCCAGCGGAGCATCTTCCGGCGGTAAATACAACGGCGTTGCGCCGGGCGCAAATATTTTAGGATTAAGCGCCGGAGATTTGAATTTATCTTTCGTTCTCGCCGGATTTGACTACTTGCTCGAACGCGGAGCCGCTTACAATGTCAAAGCCGTCAATTGCAGCTTTTCGGCAAATACGGTTTTTGACTATAACGATCCGGTCAATATCGCCACCAAGCTTTTGACGGAACGCGGCATTAGCGTTGTTTTTTCAGCAGGCAACAACGGTTCGGGAAACGGAACGCTCAATCCATACGCAATGGCGCCCTGGGTCATTGGTGTCGGGGCAAGCGATGAAAAAGGAAAGCTTGCCGGTTTTTCATCACGCGGCAAATTTGGCGATCCGCTTCAAAAAACTTCTGTCGTCGCGCCGGGCGTTAATGTCGTCAGTCTCCGCAGCGCGGCGACGCAGACGAGCGTTTCCGGCATCGCGTCATCGGTTGATTCGCAGCGCCTAACCCCGGCTGAAACGCCTTTTTACACGACTGCCAGCGGAACTTCTTTTTCCGCGCCGCTTGTCGCGGGTGCCGTCGCTTTGATGAATGAAGCTAATTCAAATCTTCAGCCGGCGGAAATCAAAGATATTCTTCAGCGTTCGGCAACACCGCTGCCGAATTACTACAGCCACGAAGTTGGCGCGGGAATGATTAATACTTACGCGGCAGTTTTGGAAGCCGCATTTCCGTGGAGAAGAACAGGAATTTTCCGCTCGGTTTTAGGAACGAAAAGCGTCAGTTTTTCGACATCGGTCATCAAAACATTCAGCGGCGCGGTTGATGCAAAATCGGTTTCGAGCAATCAAGTGCTGATACCGGCGAACACCGTGCAGGCAAATGTCAACATCGGCTGGGGGAACATTACTAGTCTCAATGATTTGGGATTAAAAGTTTACGGTCAAAACGGCAGTTTACGCGGCGAAGCCAATAAATTAAATATGCCGGGACTGACCGGAAGAAGCGAGAAATTGACTTTTCGTCAGCCGACGAATGAGAGCTGGAATATACTCGTCAAAAACTCAACCGGAATCGGCACAATGCAGCAGTTTGTCGGCTCGGTAACCGCAACGACCGTTCACTTTTCTGATTTTAACGATTTGACTGGCTTATCGGCGATTGACCAAACAGCCGTTTTCCAAAGTCTCAGTTCATATTTGATGTTGCCAGAAGGCAAAAAGTTCCGTCCCGGCTGGTCTGTTTCGCGAAGCGAATTTGCCGAAACTATCCTGCGCAGCGGACGCGTTCCGCAATTTGTGGCTGCCAATCGGATTTATCAGGACGTTAACGACTTGACGACGCGCGCGGCAGTCGAAAGCGCGCAGCTGAATCCGACCGGAAAATTGTTTTTCGATGTTGGAAACACCGGCGGCTCATTTCGTCCGAATGACGCGACGACAAAATTGATTGCGGCAGTTGCTCTCGTTAAAGCCGCCAATCTCGAATCGCTCGCTTCAACCGCGTCTTTGCCTTTAACTGTAACGGACGCCGCATCAATTCCATCGGAATGGCGAGGTTTCGCCGCCGTCGCGCTCCAGAAAGGATTTGTTACTTTAGACGGAAATAAATTTAATCCCGGTCAGCCATTAACGCGATTAGAGTTGTCGAAAGCGATGATCGCCGTCACAAATTCGGCAAATTAGTTTTTACGAGAAAATCAAAAAAAAGGCATTTAATTTTGCATTGAACCGCGCGTTTCCGCAAAATTAAATGCCTTTTTTGCGTTCGTTAACGAAGGGAAACGAAATTTTGGTATAATTTTTTATTGTTTTAGGAATCAAAATTTGACCAATGAAACCATTTAAAATTAGAAATATTGAAATTAATCCGCCGCTGATACTTTCACCGATGGCGGGCGTTACTGATTATACGTTTCGTCGTTTGATCAAAAGACGCGGCGGCGTCGGGCTGGTCGTTTCGGAATTTATTTCGGTCGAGGGATTGACCAGAAATAATCCGAAGTCAAAACGCCAGATGTTTTTCGCCGAAGAAGAACGTCCGTTCGCCGTTCAAATATTCGGCGCAAATCCTGAAAGAATGGCGCTCGGCGCAGAAATGGCGGAAGAAGTCGGCGCGGATATTCTGGATGTCAACTGCGGATGTCCGGCACCGAAAGTGGTAAAAAACGGCGGCGGATCAGGATTGCTCAAGGAATTGCCGAAACTGGAATTGATTCTCAAAGAAATAAAAAAATCAATTTCCATTCCGTTGACGCTCAAACTGCGAACCGGCTTTACCGACTCCACAATAAATTGCGTTGATGTTGCGAAAATGGCGGAACAATGCGGCGTGGAACACATTCAACTGCACGGACGCACGCGCGAGCAGGGTTACAAAGGTTTGGCAAATTGGGATTGGGTACGCGAAATAAAAAAAGCCGTCAGCATTCCGGTTTCGGGCAACGGCGACGTAACCACAATCGAATACGGTCTGGAGAAATGGAAAGAAACAAACTGCGACGGCATTTTAATCGGGCGCGGCGCGATGCAAAACCCTTGGATTTTTCGTCAGTTTAATGATGTTCTGCAAGGTCGTGAACCGTATCAGCCTGATTTGAACGAGAAAAAAGCCGTTCTGCTCGAATTTTTTGAAATGCTCCGCGAAGAAATGCCGGAAATCGTCGCGCTCGGAAAAATGAAACAGCTTGCCGGACAATTTACCAAAGGCTTGATCGGCGGCGCTCAATTTCGCCAAACTTTATATCACTCGCATTCGGCGGAAGAAATTTTAGAAAATATTACTGTTTACTTCAGTAGTTTAAGCGAACGCGAAACATTTGGAGATGGCATTGTTGAATCAGATAAAGATTTACAAATTGACTCGTGCGAAGCCTTCTCTTCGGAAGAATCGTGCGGGACAGCAGTGGCGGTGTAAAAAAACTGAAGTAATGAATTAGCTATGAAAGTATTCAAGTTTGTTTTGTCAGCGGCGTTAATCGGTTTATTTTCTCAAACTGAATTTGCTCAACAAACCGAAAATCCAAAAATCGTTTTGATGAGCGAAGTGAGTTTTAAAAATATTAAAACCTCCCCAGCATATGCGGAGGTTTTGTTGGAGAAAACTGATTGGGAAGCTGAGATGGAAGCTCTTTTGATTAATTATACCGAGGATTTTCCAAAGGTTATTGAAGCGAAGTATCAAATTGCGGCATTGAAAAATGAAATGGACAGGCTTTTGGCGGCGAAAATTAATGATCCGTCGAGGCTGACGCTGGCGCTTGGGAAATTAATGACGAAAAAAGCGCAGTTACAGAC
>SXVE01000252.1 GCA_005790265.1 Acidobacteriota bacterium
CGCACGCGATTCTTTACGGCGATCCGCGTCCGCGTTTCGGCGTTCATGCGCCGGTTTTGTGTCCGAACGGCGTCGCGGTTTTCGCGCGCGACGTGGAAACTTCGCAGCAAGTTTGGAGCGCCGAAGTCGGTTATCCGGGCAACGCCGTTTATCGCGAATTTTACCGCGACATCGGTTGGGACGCGCCGCTCGAATTCTTAAAACCGCATCTCCACTCGGACGGAACGCGCCGCCATCTCGGTTTGAAATATCACCGTATCACCGGCAAAACTCAGCGCAAAGACGCGTATGTTCCAGCCTGGGCGCGCGAAAAAGCCGCTGAAGACGCGTCAGATTTTATCGCGAAACGCATTGCCCAAGCGCATAAACTGCGTGAAAATTTCGGCGGACATCCGCCGCTCGTCACGTCGCCGTATGACGCCGAACTTTACGGTCACTGGTGGTTTGAAGGTCCGCAGTTTATTGATTTTCTGTTTCGCAAACTGCATTTCGATCAACGGGAAATCGAAGCGATCACGCCCGGCGATTTTCTCGACGCGCAGATTTCGATTCAGATTCAACAACCGTCGGCTTCGTCGTGGGGCGAAAACGGTTATTACAAAGTCTGGATCAACGAAGGGAATTCGTGGATGTATCCGTATCAACACGACGCCGAACGCAAAATGACCGATTTGGCGAATCTGTACGAATACCCGAATCAACTCGAATATCGCATTTTAAATCAACTCGCCCGCGAGCTTTTATTAGCACAATCGAGCGATTGGGCGTTTCAAATTTATCAGGGAACAACCGTTCAATATTCTTCAAATCGTTTTAAAGCGCACATTCAGCGATTTAATCTGCTTGCCGAAATGCTCGAAAAACAGGAATTTAACGAATCGTTGCTTGCTGAAATCGAATCGCGCGACAACATTTTTGCGGAGATTGATTACCGGATTTACCGCAGTTAAGAAATGGGACACGGATTTGACGGATGAAACCGTGGATTTACGCGGGTAAATCTTTAATAAAATAAATCTATTCTGCAGAGATCAATCTGTGATAATCCGTATTTTCCGTCAAATCCGTGTCCCATTTCTTTTTCTTCCACGGATTTCGCCCCTAAACTTTTTCCTGTGTTTGCCTTAACATTCTCGTAAAGTTATTATTTCTCTTTCATTTCTCGGAGGAAGTTTCAAAATAAATGGTTGAAAAAGGTGTGGAAATTGCGCCGGCAAGCGGCAAACTCGGTATTTTACTCGTCGGTTTGGGCGCTGTGTCAACGACGTTTGTCGCGGGCGTTGAGGCGATTCGGAAGGGAACGGCGGAACCAATTGGCAGTTTGACGCAGATGGGCACGATTCGCCTCGGCAAGCGGACGGACAATCGTTCGCCGAAAATCAAGGATTTCGTGCCGCTCGCCGCGCTCGAAGATGTTGTGTTCGGCGCGTGGGATATTTTTCCGGATTCGGCGTACGACGCGGCGCTGCACGCCGGAGTTTTGGATAAATCGCTGGTCGAAGATTTGCGCGAACAGCTCGATTCGTTAAAGCCGATGGCGGCGGTTTTCAATCAGAATTACGTCAAGCGTCTCAACGGCACGAACATCAAAGACGGCAAAAATAAGATGGAACTCGCCGAGCAGTTGATGACGGACATCGCCAAATTTAAAGAAGAAAAAGGCTGTGATCGTCTCGTCATAGTCTGGGCGGCTTCGACCGAAATTTTTCTCGAACCGTCGGAGATTCATAATTCCGTTGAAGCGTTTGAAAAAGCGATGTACGACAACGACGAACGCATCGCGCCTTCGATGATTTACGCTTACGCGGCGATCAAAGCGGGCGTTCCGTTTGCCAACGGCGCGCCGAATCTGACGGTTGATATTCCCGCGCTGACGAAATTAGCCGAAGAAAATAACGTGCCGATTTGCGGCAAAGATTTCAAAACCGGACAGACTTTGATGAAAACAATTTTAGCGCCCGGTTTGAAGTCGCGAATGTTAGGACTCGACGGCTGGTATTCGACGAATATTTTAGGAAATCGCGACGGCGAAGTTTTGGACGATCCGGAAAATTTCAAGACGAAAGAGGAATCGAAACTGTCCGTGCTCGAACATATTTTTCAGCCGGACGTTTACCCGGAACTTTACGGCAAATTTTCGCACGTCGTCCGCATCAATTACTATCCGCCCAGGGGCGACAACAAAGAAGGCTGGGACGCGATTGATATTTTCGGCTGGCTCGGCTACAAAATGCAGATCAAAATTGATTTTCTCTGCCGCGATTCGATTCTCGCCGCGCCGCTCTGTCTCGATCTCGCGCTGTTTATGGATTTAGCGCAGCGCGCCGGTATGAAAGGCGTGCAGGAATGGCTTTCGTTCTATTTCAAAGCGCCGCAAACCGCGCCCGGACTTTATCCGGAGCACGACATTTTTATTCAATTAATGAAACTGAAAAACACTCTGCGCCATCTTCAGGGCGAAGATTTAATTACGCATCTCGGTCTGGAGTATTACGATTAAAAGGCGGGCGGGATTTTTCCCGCTCGCAAAACTTAAAGTGATTCTTTAATTTTTATCTTGCACAAATCCTCTTTTTTGTGGTAAGAATAAGCAAAGCCGTTGCCGACAGCCGACGGCTTTTGAATTCTTCTGGAAGGTCTTCCAAACACCAAAGTCCAGCCAACGAAAAATCTTTTGAAATCATCAATATAGACGAGTTTGCAAGCCGTATTTGTGGACGGCAAGCCCTATTTGAAAATCGTCTTTTTTTTGCAAGAAGCTGATTGCGACAGCGTTCTGTGCAGTGGCGAGGAGAGAAATAAGAATGAAAAACGAAATGTCGAAAAAGAAAGAATTTAACGAAAAAATCGTGCTGCTTGATCCTGACCGAAAAAGTCCACGCGCGAAAGAGTTTGAAGATAAACTCTCGGCTCGCATCGTCGGGCAGGAACGCGCCGTCAGACGCGTCAGCGGACTTTTTCAAATTTATCTGGCAGGAATGAACAATCCTTCACGACCGCTCGGCACGATGCTTTTTTTGGGACCGACCGGCTCGGGAAAAACGCGCGTCGTCGAGGCGGCGGCGGAAGTTTTATTCGGCGAGCCGCATTCGGTCGTCAAAATTGACTGCGCCGAGTTTCAGCATTCGCACGAAATCGCCAAATTGATCGGTTCGCCTCCGGGATATTTGGGACACCGCGAAACCTCGCCGATGCTGACGCAGGAAAATCTCGATAAGGCGCATACCGACGACACGAAGCTCACGTTTGTGTTGTTCGACGAAATCGAAAAAGCGTCGGATTCGCTTTGGCAGCTGCTTCTTGGAATTCTCGATAAAGCGACGCTGACTTTAGGCGATAATCGCCGCGTTGATTTTTCCAAAGCAATCGTCATTATGACTTCAAATTTGGGCGCGCGCGAAATGTCGGAAATGATTTCGGGCGGCATCGGTTTTGCGCCGACGAAAACCGGAAAGGAATCGGAAGACAACGAAATTGACACGAAAATTTACCGCACGGCGCTCGAAGCGGCGAAACGTAAATTCTCGCCGGAATTTATGAACCGCATTGATAAAGTCGTCGTTTTCCGCAGCTTGAAAGAACATCATCTGCGTCAAATTCTGCAAATCGAACTCAAAGACGTGCAGAATCGCATTACCGATTCGGCGGGCACGAAATTTATTTTCGAGTGTACCGACGAAGCCAAAGAATTTTTGCTGCGCGAAGGCATTGATCTGAAATATGGCGCACGGCATCTGAAACGGTCAATCGAACGATTTTTGGTTTATTCGCTTTCCAATCTGGTCGCGACGCAGCAAATCGAAACGGGAGATTTGGTCACGGTTGATTATGACGAAGCGGAAGATAAACTGACTTTTTCCAAACAATCAGGCGGAATGATCGTTAATGAAGGCGGCGAAATGCTGTTTGACGAAGAGCTCGAAACGAAATCGGGCGGCATCGGATTACCGCTTCCGCACGCGGAGGCGGCTGGCGGAATGAGCAAATCAAAAGGCGAGAATACGGACGTTTAATCGTCGTTAGAATAATAAAAAGCGAGAAGCGGAAACTGTTAGTCGGTTTCCGCTTTTCGCTTTTGCGGTCGTGTTTTTTGATGGCGAATTCGTTCCGTTTAACTTAAAGCTCTGCGCACCGCGTTTTTCCATCCGGCTTTTAATTCTTCGGCTTTAGCGGCGGAAATGCGCGGCTCAAAAATGCGTTCGGTTTGATGCTGAACCGAAAGTTCGTCTTTCGTTCGCCACAAACCGACTGCCAAACCCGCGAGATAAGCCGCGCCGAGCGCCGTCGTTTCCGTGATTTTCGAGCGCAGAACCGGCATCTGCAAAATATCCGCCTGAAACTGCAAAAGCCCGTCGTTTTCGCTCCCGCCGCCGTCAACGCGCAGCTCACTAATTGCGGCGGCAGAATCGCGCTTCATCGCTTCAAGCAAATCAGCCGTCTGAAATGCGATTGATTCGACGGCGGCGCGGGCGATGTGCGCTTTGGTCGTGCCGCGTGTCAAACCGGCGATCAAACCGCGCGCTTCCTGATTCCAATGCGGCGCGCCCAAACCGGCAAACGCCGGAACAAAATAAACTCCGTTGCTGTCAGTTACCGAATCGGCGAGCATTTCAACGTCTTTCGATGTTTTTATTATTTCCAGTCCGTCGCGCAGCCATTGAACGACGGCGCCGCCGACAAAAACGCTGCCTTCGAGCGCGTATTCGGTGACGCCGCCGATTTGCCAGGCAATCGTTGTCAGCAAACGATGATTGGATTCGACCGGCTGATTGCCCGTATTTTGCAGCATAAAACATCCGGTTCCATACGTATTTTTGCTCATTCCGGCGGAAAAACAAGTTTGTCCGAACAATGCCGCCTGCTGATCTCCGGCGAGACCGGCAAGCGGAATTCCTTTCATTTCTTCAATCGCGCTGATTTCGCCGAAAATTTCGGAACTCGAACAAATTTCGGGCAAAATCGTGCGCGGAACATCGAAAATCCTGAGCAGATCTTCGTCCCAGTCAAGCGTTTTGATGTTTAAGAGAAGCGTGCGCGAAGCGTTGGAGACATCGGTCAGATGTTGCCGTCCGCCGGTTAATTTCCAAACGAGCCAACTGTCAATCGTGCCGCACAGCAACTCGCCTTTTTCCGCCAGTTCGCGTGCGCCGGCAACGTTTTCAAGAATCCATCTGATTTTGCTCGCGCTGAAATAAGCGTCTGTTTCGAGTCCGGTTTTGTCGGTAATGATGTTGCCGTATTGCGCCCGAATTTCATCGCAAAAAGCGGAAGTGCGGCGATCCTGCCAGACAATGGCGTTGTAAATTGGAATTCCGGTGAAACGGTTCCAGCAGACGATTGTTTCGCGCTGATTGGCGATGCCGACGGCGGCAATGTCTTGCGCCTGCAAATCGGCTTGGCGCAACGCTTTAACAGCAGTTTCGATTTGCGTCGCCCAAATTTCCAGCGGATCGTGTTCAACCCATCCGCTGATCGGGAAAATTTGCGCGTATTCTTTCTGCGCGACCGAAATCACCTCGCTGTTTCGATTAAATATTATTGTACGGCTGCTCGTTGTTCCCTGATCGAACGCGAGAATATACGACATCTTCTGATTTGCTGAAAAAGTCTTTTCCTGAATTTTGCGTAAGTTTAATATTATCCGATGTTTTTGACAAAATCTTCCGCCAGATATTTTTGAATTTCATCGCGAACGCGGCGGAAAGCATCGAGTTTTTCCGCATCGGTTCCGTCAACGGCTGCCGGGTCGTCAAACGAATGATGAATAACCTTAATACGTGCGGGAAAATACGGGCAATTTTCTTTTGCGCTGTCGCAAACGGTCAAAATATAATCAATTTTCGCATCCGCAAATTCATCAACGGATTTCGAGCGATTCTGCGAAATATCAATGCCGATTTCTCTCAGTGCCTGAATTGCTTCGACACGAACGGAAGACGGATTTGTTCCGGCGCTAAAAACCTCATATTCGTTTGAAGCGATATGTTTTAGTAATCCTTCCACCATTTGCGACCGCGCCGAGTTGCCGGTACAGAGAATCAGTATTTTTTTCTTGTTAGACATTTGCCTTCTCCTCAGTTAATAACCATTTGAAAAATAAATGTGCCGCAATCGCGCCCAACATTTGCGCCGCAATAAAACTCGGAACGCTGGCGGGAGCGATACCGGCAAAAGTGTCGGAAACCGACCGCGCTAAAGTCACTGCCGGATTGGCAAACGAAGTTGACGCCGTAAACCAGTAAGCCGCCGTAATGTATGCGGCAACCATTAAGAAAACGTATCGCGGATGGAATTTTACGCCCGTTTTAATAACCGCGATCAAACCGAACGTCGCAACAAATTCGCTCAGAAACAGAGCGCTGCCTGATCTCGATTTGGTGGAAACAAAATATACGGGCAGTTGAAACATCAGATTGGCAAGTGCAACGCCGCAGAATGCGCCTGCAATTTGTGCCGCCGAATACGACACCGCCGCGCGCCAGCTCAAATTTTCGTTGAGCGCTTCCGTAATCGTCACCGCCGGATTAAAATGGGCTCCCGAAATGCTTCCGAAACTTAAAATCAGAAACGTTAGTCCGGCGCCGGTCGCGATTGCGTTGGCGAGCAGCGCAATTGCAGCGTTTCCGTCCGCTAATTTTTCTCCCATTATTCCCGATCCGACGACGACCGCCAACAAGATCGCCGTTCCTAAAAACTCGGAAGCCAATTTTCTCGCAAAGCTAAATTTCATTGACGCTCGATATAAAATTACTCAAAAATTATTCGAAAAACTTGTGTCCGTTTTTCGCCGGGTTAAATTAACGCTCAAGAAAAATAGACCACCGAATTTTCGATTTTTTTACCGACTGATGCCGACAAAATTTGCCGTCGGCAGGCAACATTCAGATTCCGCGATTGATTTTTCGCCGGTGTCGCTTAACACAACGAAAACTTCCCAGCGATTGCCGTCCGGATCCTGCACCCAAGTTTTATTTTGGAGCGCGTAGCAGCAATCGGTTTTCATTTCTTCCAGAGTCAACAAACCATTTTCGTTCCACCGCCGCGTCATTTCTAAAACTTCTTCGGTCGTTTCGACCTGAAGCCCAAGATGTGAAAGCGAACCGCCCTGAGCGAAATCCGTCTGGTTGATCGTCAAATTGAGCGGCGGATTAGCAATATCAAATTTGGCGTAATCGCTTTTCAATTTGACCGGATCGGCTCCGAAAACTTTGCCATAAAATTCAATGCTTGCTTCGACATTCTTTACGTTTAACGAGATATGTGTTTTCATTATTTTGCTCCTTGAAATTTATATTCACAAAACATATACGCTCTAGCGTATATGTTTTGTGAATATAAATTCTAATTTGGCTGTTTGTCAAGACGCGAGCGGATTTTTATAAAATTTTTGAAGTTGAAATAAGCAGATGAATCAATTTGAATTGGAAGATATGGAAAATCTTTTTATGGCTCTGGGCGACAAAACTCGTTTGCGACTGCTTAATTTAATGCGGCGCGACGAAATTTGCGTTTGTTTCTTTACAGAAGTTTTAAGAGAAAGTCAGCCAAAAATCTCACGTCATCTGGCTTCGCTCAGAAACGCCGGAATAGTTGAAGCGAGGCGAGACGGAAAATGGGTTCATTACCGAATCGCTAAGCCGAAAAACGAACGCGTCCAGCAAATTCTAAATGATACTTTGGAGTGGCTCGAAACGCAGGATGAGATGCGCGGCGAATATGAAATTCTGGAAAAAGCGTGCTGTGCGCCGGGCGCGCCCGTCACAATTGCGCGCGCGCCGAAACCGGAAATATTCGCTGAAAAGAATATGTCGGTTGATTTGCCGGAGAAAAAAGAATTGGACACATATCTTTTATAATTGCTGCTTGATTTTTACAGTGAATTATTTATCGAGGGCGGTTTCCAATTTTGGATAAGGACAATGACGACATTTATTACCGCAACAATATCCTCGTTTGGCAAGAAAATGCGCGGTCAATACCATTAAGCCGTTCTCTAAATAAAAATCAATATCCTCAATGAGTTGCGGAGGATTCAGCGTTTTCTTTTTAATTGCACGTGCGCCCTCACGCTCAATATGCCGCGCTTTTTCATTCATAAAATATTTAAGTCAAACCGCTCGTAATCAAATAAATTTGCCAGAGAAAATGAGGTAAAAGATGCTCATTATTCTTGCTTTCCATCTGTATTTTCATTTTTTTCATATAATGCCAAAAATTCTTTATTGCCGTCCGCTCCTAAAATCGGCGAATCAATAACGGCAATATTCTTCAGCTCGCAAGTTTCGGCGAAATTATTTATTTCTTTAACTACTCGTTCGTGTTTTTCCGGATCGCGCACGATGCCGCCTTTGCCGACTTCGCCGCGACCGACTTCAAACTGCGGTTTGATTAAAACAATGATCTTTCCATTTGTTTGCAGCAATTTAACGAGCGCGCCGAGAATTTTCGTGACTGAAATAAATGACACGTCCATTACGATCAAATCAAATTTTTCGCTGAAATCTTCTTCCTTTAAATGTCTGGCGTTAACGTTTTCGCGCGCTTCGACGCGTTCGTCGCTGCGCAGTTTCCAAACGAGCTGATTGGTTCCGGCGTCAACCGCGAAAACTTTTTTCGCGCCGTTTTGCAGAAGGCAATCCGTAAAGCCGCCGGTGGACGCGCCGACATCCAAACAAACATATTCGTTTGGGCGAATATTAAATTCCGTCAACGCTTTTTCCAGTTTCAAGCCGCCGCGACCGACGTATTTTGTTTCGGCAGTTTGTCCTTTAATTCTGATTGACGCTTCTTTGGTAAAAGTTTCTGACGGCTTTTCGACGCGTTTTTCGTTCGCTAAAACTACTCCCGCCATCACGAGCGCCTGCGCTTTCGTGCGGGAATCGGCAAGTCCGTATTCAACCAGCA
>SXVE01000253.1 GCA_005790265.1 Acidobacteriota bacterium
GAAAGCAGATTGATAAAGCACAGATTGATGTTTTTTGTGTTTATTGCCCTGACACCGATAAGTGTTATTACTTCAAACCGGAAAAAGTCGGAAAGTGTTTTACGATTCGCATCGCAACGCCTAAAAACAATCAGGCAAAAGGAATTAATTTTGCTGAAGATTACACAGAGACACCGTAGAGACTACACGCGCTCAGGCTGAAACGCCTCAGATATAGTCCAGACTTTCAACCATTTTCTTCGGAAAATGTGGCTCGGGAAACCGAGTGAGGTAAGCTAAGCTGTGGGTCGCACGTTCAAGTCGTGCCGGGGGCATTTCAATTTTCGATTTGGGATTTTGGCGTTCGGAATGTATAATTTACTTCCGCTTGCAGTTAAAATTCATATTTTTTCGGCAATGCTGTTTTCAAATCAAATATGGCGGCTATAGTTCAGTGGTTAGAGCGCCTGATTGTGGTTCAGGATGTCGTGGGTTCAAATCCCACTAGCCGCCCCATTTCTTTTTGTTAAATTCCCAGCCTTTTTTATTTCCGCGTTCAATTCAACGATTTTTATTGTGTAGCATTAGCGTTTTTTGATACTCTTTTATTTCCATTTTCATTTCTCAAAAAAGTCATATTTTTAGTTGATTGCTGAGTTTGTTATGAGATTTTTTAACATCATCTGCTGTTTTATCGTTGTTTTCTTCGCTGCCAATATCAGTTTTTCGCAAAATAATTCTAAAGTTTACGCGGACGGCGAGCTGCTCGTTAAGTTTAAAAAGAGCGTTTCGGCGGAATCTTCGCTGCGTGCCAATGAGGAAATCGGCGCGGCGGTAGTCGAGAATTTTTCCGGTTTAGGCTGGCAGCGGCTCAAACTGCCGGAGAATCTGCCGGTCGAAAAGGCGCGTAAAATTTACGAAAATCTAGCGGAAGTCGAAGCCGTTCAGCCGAATTATTATTACCATTTGCTCGCGACGCCGAATGATCCGCAATATTCCTCGATGTACGGTTTGACGAAAATTTCCGCGCCGGCGGCGTGGGATTTAACGACGGGCAGTCCGGAAACGGTCGTTGCCGTCATTGATACCGGCGTTAAATATAATCACGAAGATTTGGCGGCGAATATGTGGACGAATCCGGGCGAAATCAACGGCAACAACGTTGATGATGACGGAAACGGTTTTGTTGATGATTTTTACGGCTACGATTTTTTCTTCAACGATGCCAACCCGATAGACGAAAACGGACACGGCACGCACGTTGCCGGAACTATCGGCGCGGTCGGCAATAACGGTATCGGCGTGACCGGCATCAATTGGCGAGTGCGGCTGATGACGATTAAAATTTACGACGCCGACGGTTACGGTTCGACTTCGTCAATGTTAATTAACGCTTACAACTACGTGCGAATGATGAAAAACCGCGGCGTTAATATTCGCGTGACAAATAATTCATACGGCGGCTGCGACGAAGCGTGCGGTTACGATCAGGCGACCAAAGATGCGATTGACGCGCTGGGAAATGCGGGAGTTTTGCAGGTGTTCGCTGCCGGAAACGAAAATCGCAATGTCGAAGTGACACCGTTTTATCCGGCAAGCTACACGACGCCAAGCATCTTAACCGTCGCCGCTTCAACTGCCGACGATTCGCGTTCTGGGTTCTCAAATTACGGTAGCGCGAGCATTGATATTGCCGCGCCGGGATCGGGAATTACGAGCACGCACAACGGCGCGAGCGGTTACGCGACGTTCAGCGGAACTTCGATGGCGTCGCCGCACGTCGCCGGAGCCGCGAGTTTGCTGGCATCTTTAAATCCGAATTTATCCGCTGAATCACTGAAAGCGACGCTGCTCAATTCGGCGGACATTTTGCCGCAATGGAACGGAATCGTAAAAACCGGCGGCAGGCTCAATGCGTTGCGCGCTTTGCAAAATCAAACAGTGTGCAGTTACGCGTTGGCAAGCAGCGCCGTTAGAGTTCCGACCAAAGGCGGATATTTTTCAGTTGATCTGAGCGCTGCGCCGAATTGCGATTTTTCAGTTAAAAGCAACGCCTCGTGGATAAAAATCGCCAGCGGCGATGCGATGAGCGGCGGCGGCACGGTGAATTTTCGCGTGTCCGTCAATCCGACGGTCGCGCGAACGGGAACTATTACAATCGCCGGAAGAACATTTACGGTTCGGCAGTCGAGATTTTAATAAATTCGTTGACTTTACCGATGCTCTTACCAACTATTATCACTTAGAAAGCGTCCAAGATTCAGAATCAGTCGAAGATGAAATGATAAATTTGTCGCTTGCGTCGTCGAGCGAAAACTTAGTTGCCGAATTCTTGCATTGAAAACGGCGAAAGTAGTATATTTGAACATTGCTATGCTTCGGCACGAAACTGCCCTGACCTTTTATCAAAATAATAACCAAAAGGAAGATTTAAATGAAGAATTTTTTGAAGTTTATCGGTAAATTCAGCTTTGTTGTGACATTGACAATGCTCTTAACGTTTTCATCGTTTGCGCAGATCAAACTGCGCAGAGCATTGGATTTCAACAATGATAACAGAGCCGATTTTACTATTTTTCGTCCGGCTAATTCGACTTGGTACGTTTTAACCAGCGGCAATACTTTTATTTCGCAGCAGTTCGGTCAATACAGCGAAGATTTTATGACGCCCGGCGATTACGACGGCGACGGCAGAGGCGACATCGCTGTTTGGCGCGAAACGAGCGGCAACTGGTTTCGTCTGAACAGTTCAAACAATACTTTTTCGCAGGTTCAGTTCGGGCAAACCGGCGACGAACCGGTCGCGCGCGATTATGACGGCGACGGGAAGACGGATATTGCCGTTGTTCGCCGCACAAACGGGTTAATGATTTGGTATGTGTTGCGTTCCGCCTCCGGCTTTGCCTCGACTCAATTCGGCGCGACAACAGACTTTACCGCACCCGGCGATTATGACGGCGACGGCAGATTTGACATCGCGGTTCAGCGACCGGGAGCAACCAATACGGCTGCGTCGAATTTCTATATTTTGACGGCGACCGGAGCGTTTTCACAGGTTCAATTCGGACAAACCAGCGATTTAATCGTACCGGGCGATTACGACGGCGACGGCAAAACTGATTTGGCTGTAATTCGCGAAGGCTCGACCGCCGAAGCAAACTTGAACTGGTATATCCTGCAAAGTACGACCAACACGATTCGCGCCGTAGCGTTTGGCGCAACGGGAACGGATTTGAACGTGCAGAACGATTATGACGGCGACGGCAAAACCGATATTGCGGTTTGGCGCGATACCAACGGAACGTTTTACGTTCTGCGCAGCACCGATAATAATTTGACTGTCGTGCAATGGGGACAAGCGAACGATTATCCGGTCGCCAGTTACGACACGCATTAATTTTTTATAATCGAGCGAACGAAAAAAGGCTGAGAACTTTGGATAAAAGTTTTCAGCCTTTTTGTTTGGAAATGAAATTTTGTAAAATTCAATAACTTAAATGTCTGAATTCGCGCGAATAATCGAAAATCATTTTTCCCGAAAAAGAATCGTCATCGTCGGCGATTCGGTTGCCGATCAGTTTTTGCGCGGCACCATCGCCCGCGTTTCGCGCGAAGCTCCGGTTTTTATTTTGCGGCACGATGATACGGAAACTTTTCCCGGCGGCGCGGCAAATGCGGCGGTTAACGTCGCCTCGCTCGGCGCGACGGCGGTTTTGATCGGTTTAATCGGCACGGACAGCAACGGCGAAGTTCTGCTCGAAAAACTGCGCGATGCGAAAGTTGACTGCGCATATTTGGTTTCCGCCGCGCATCTTCGCACGACGACAAAAGTGCGCGTTCTCGCCGGACAGCATTACGCGCCGCGTCAACAGGTTATTCGCATTGACTACGAAAATCAGGCGGAAACCGACGAAAGTTTAAAGGAAAAACTGCGCGCGAATTTATCACGCGCCGCTGAAAACGCCGATGCGATTGTCGTTTCCGATTACAATTACGGCGTCGCCGATGAAAAACTGGTCGAACTTGCTCGGCGAATTTCCGCCGAAAAACAAATTCCGCTGCTGATTGATTCGCGTTTCCGACTTAAAGATTTCGCGAATGCGACGACCGCGACGCCGAATCAGGATGAAGTTGAACAAATTTTAGGCGGCAATTTCAGTTTTGCCGATTGCGACAATTTGCGCGCGCAGCTTGGACTTGAAGCGCTGCTCGTGACGCGCGGCAATAAAGGAATGCTGCTTGCCGAAAAAGACAGAACGCCGCTTGAAATCAAAGCCGTCGGCTCGACCGAACCGGTTGATGTCACCGGCGCGGGCGACACGGTAATCGCCGTTTACGCGCTCGGTTTGGCTTGCGGTTTGAGTTTCGCCGACAGCGCGCGGCTGGCAAATTATGCAGGCGGAATCGTCGTGATGAAAAAAGGCACAGCTTCCGTTCAGACAGCGGAATTGCTTGCCGCCATCAAAAAAGAAAGCAAGGAAAGCGCCGTTCCGAAAAAATGAGAAAGATTTAGAGTTCGGCGAGTAAAAATAAAGAGATCGTTCTATCTTGATAGGTAAAATTGGATTGGCGACGATGATGGCGCGGTTTGTTTAACAAAGCGTATTCGCAACGAAAAATGACAATGAAAAACTTGTTTGCACCGATTTTGGATCGTTCGGCGCTCGTCGAAAAAGTATTTGATTTGCGGCAGGCGGATGCGCGAATAGTATTGGCAAACGGCTGTTTCGATCTTTTTCACGTCGGGCACATTCGTTATTTGGCGGGCGCAAAAGAATTGGGCGACGTGCTGATTGTCGGGATAAATTCCGATTTTCAAGTAAGGAAATTGAAAGGCGCGAGCCGACCGTTTATGCCGGAAAACGAACGCGCCGAAATCGTCGCCGCGCTGCGTTTTGTTGATTTCGTGACGATTTTTCCCGAAGCGACGGTCGAAGAATTGATACGCGCAGTTAAACCCGATTTTCACGCAAAAGGCACTGATTACACAGTCGAAACCGTTCCGGAACGCGCAATCGTTCGCGAATACGGCGGGCAGACGGCGATTGTCGGCGACCCGAAAAATCACTCTTCGACTGATTTGATGACGAAATTGGCAGGCAATCGGTGAACGCCGATAAGCTCGGAAAAACGTCGTCAGATTATGCCTTAAAAAAGCGGTTTGAATTTTTCTCGCCAATCTGCAAATCTTTAACTTGCGGAAAATATATGTACAAATCGCGGACGAAAACCGATCTGATAATCGAAGTTTGGGAAGCGCTCGACTGCGAATCGGTCGGCGCAAAGGAAATCATCGCGATTGAAGAATCCGTGCGCGAACGGTTCGGTGCGAGCGCCGTTGACCAGCCGATGATTACGGCGCGTCTTTTAGCCGATGAAGGAGCGGAACTGCGCCACGCGGAAATTCTCGAACTTGACGCGCAGCGGCGCGTCGAATCGCCGTACGACGCGATGTTTCGCAATATCTTAAAATTTTCCAGCTTTAACGAAACCATCGCTTCGATTCGGAATCTCGAAAATCTGCGGCTGAAATTTTTGCGCGAAAACGATAAGGAAGGTTTGCGGCTCGTGCGCGAAACCGCTTTGAAAGGCAAAAATCGCGCGCAGATGATCGGCAAAAATCCGAAAGTTGACCGGCTCAAACGTGACGAAAAAACGGAGATCGCCGGATGGTTTACGCTCTGGCTGCAATCGCCGGAAATTTTTGAAAATTGGATCGCCTTGCGTTTGATTTCCAAAGATTTTCGCGAAAAATTTCAAAGCGAAACAATGGAAAATCAGCCGGAAAAATAATTTGGCAACTGCCGTTTTTTTGGAAGTTCGCAGATGATTTAAAGTCAGATTTTAATTGTTTTTCGCCGAATCATTAAAATATTATGCGCCGATTTTACGCCGCGCCGGAGACGTTTTCCGGTTCGCAAATAACTTTGTCGCCGGATGAAACGCGTCATTTGCGCGACGTTCTGCGTTTGCGTGAAACCGAAAAAGTGCAGGTTTTTGACGGCGCTGGCGCAGAATTTTCCTGCACCATCGAAAAAATAACGAAAAGCGAAACGGTTTTGCGCGTGCTCGAAAAAATCGCGGCTCCGTCCGCTGAATCCGATTTGAATCTGACGCTTGCCGTCGCGCTTTTGAAAGGAGAAAAGTTTGATTTTGTCGTGCAGAAAGCCGTCGAACTCGGTGCGGCGAAAATTGTGCCGCTGGTGACCAAACGCGCTGATGTGAAAATAAAAGACGAACGCGAAGCCGCCAAAAAACTCGAACGCTGGCAGCGAATCGCGCTCGAAGCCGCCAAGCAATCGGGACGCGCTCAGCTGTTGGAAATTCAGCCGATTACTCAATTTAAAGATTTTATCGAAAGTTCGGGCGGACAAAAAATCTTATTTGCCGAACGCGGCGGCGAAAAGTTTTCAGCGATCAAATCGAGTGAAAATATCGTTGCGGTAACCGGCGCCGAAGGCGGTTGGGAAGAAGCGGAAATCGAAGCGGCGCGCCGGGAAAACTTTCAAATCGTCACGCTCGGCGGCAGAATTCTGCGCGCTGAAACGGCGGCAGTTGTGATTGCCGGAATACTGCAAAATCAATTCGGCGATTTGAATTAAATTCAAGCGAAAAAAAGAGCGAGACGCCGCATAACATTTTATTGCGGCGTCTCGCTCTTTGTTGTTTATTCAAAAATTCCCGATTACAATTCGTCAACCACTTTTGCGGCGGATTTAGTGCGGTAAAAAGCATCGCCGCGCTGAGTTAATTTCGCTTTTGCGCCGAGCGTTTGCACGACCGATTCGCGCACACGATCATTTTCGAGTTTGAAGTTGACCGCGCCGCGCGTTTGAACTTC
>SXVE01000254.1 GCA_005790265.1 Acidobacteriota bacterium
ACGCGAAAGATTTTGCACAAACGGAAGATTTAAGCCGCCGCCGAGCAGTGAAAATCCGTTGAGCAGCGAGTCGAGCGCCTGCACCGAGCCTTCGTTCGGCGTTCCGAGCAGAAAAATCTTATCGAAATTGCGTGCGCCAGCCCACGTCGGACGCAAACGACCGCGCGGAATATCAACGTCGCCGTACATCGCCGCGTAACGCGCGATCAAACCGCCCATCGAATGCGCGACCACGTTAAATTTCAGATTCGGGCGTTTATATTTGCGCTTTAAGGCGTTTAATTTCTGCATTAACAGACGCGCGTTTTCGACATTATCGCGCCGCCAATCATACGGAAAAACGTAAAACGTGTCTTGATAACCGTCGGCGGGCGGCGCGTCAATTTTTCCTTCTTTGTAGCCGCCGCGCTTTTCGAGCGAATCAATCAGCTTTTCGTAAATTTCGATTTCCGGCAAAAATTTGACGAACTGCACGCCGCGAATGATATCGCCGGTGCGTAAACTGTCGCGATTGCGCAGCAAATTCGGGGAAATCGGCAAACGCAAATCATCATCTTTGGCGCGTCCGGGCTTGAACCAAACGATTTCCTGATTTTTGCCGTTGACGAGTTCCGATCCGGTCAAACCGGGAATAATAATAACCGGCGCTTTGCCTTTTTGCGCGGAGAGAACGGATTTTTCATCCTGCGCATAAGCCGTAGTTGATGCAAAAAAAAGCGGCGCAATCAAGATGAAAAAAACAAAAAAACCTTTTTGCTGAAAAAATTTATGCATAATTCCCCTTATTAAAAATAAATTATTCTGGCTGAAATTGTCACGATAAAAAGTTTTGGGGAGCGGGAATAATCAATCAGATTCATATTTTCTCGTTATAATAGATGTCTGCTGTGAGGAATTTAGTTGGTATTCGATTTCACGCCAAACGATTCGGCGCGAAAAAAGCGCGGCGATGTCGTTGCATAAAAAGAGCGCGGGCGTCAATATCCAGAGCGTGTTCTGCCGCCAAGATTGACGATCTAATTCCGGCTCGTAATTGTTCAAAATCAGCCGCACGGCGCGCAGTCGAAGATGAGCTTTCGCCGTGCTGAAAACGATAATCAAAAAAAGCGCGCCGAGCGGGAGCCAAAAAGCGGCTTTGAAAACCAGCAGAACAACACCGAAAATAAACACCAGATTAAACAAAAACGAACCGATCAGCGAAGCGACGTATAAATCAGGCGAGTAAACGCGCGTGATTTTCATTTGTCTGGTCGTAAACTCAAAAAGCTCGCGCCAGTTGCAGCTTTCGACCGTCGCGACGACCGCCTGCGGAACGAAATAAATTCCCAAACCCGCTTTTCTGATCGCTCGCGTCACGACGAAATCATCGGATAACGTGCCGCGCCATTTTTCGCGAATTTCCAATTTTTCAAATGTTTCGCGCCGCATCGCCATCGAACCGCCCCAGCAAAAATTGCTTTTCGTATTTGCGCCGAGCGCCGAAGCAATCGAAGCGTTCCACACGGCGCGCAGTTCGGCTGAAAAACGTTGCTTTTCGGCGATGAACCAGCGATAACCGGTGGTCGCGCCGACGTTTTCGTTTTCGAGCGGAGCCGTCAAACGCCGCAGCCAATCGCTCGCCGGTCGCGCGTCGGAATCAACGAAAACGTAAATTTCCGATGCTTTCGCCGCGCGCAAAACGGCTTCGCGCAGATTGTGCACTTTCTGACTTTCGTTTTTCGCCTTTCCCGCGACGACGATTTGCGCGCGCACTGTTTGTTCGTTTTCCCGAATGAGTTTTTCGATGACCGCAACGGCTTCGTCAGCCGCATCGTCAACGGCGAAAACGATTTCATAAGCGGGGTAATTTTGTCGAAAAAGCGCCGCCAAATTTTCGCGCAGATTTTCATCGAGCCCGCGACACGGCGCGAAAATTGAAACGTACGGCGTGAAATCCGACGGCGGACGGGCGATTTCGCGGCGGAAATAATCGAGATACGCGACGCCGCCGCGCCAGGATTTGAAGCTGAATAAGATTAAAAGAGCGGCGAAAAACCCGAAAATATAAATCATTGCGCGCTGTGCACCTGCAACAGCGATTGCAGATTTTCAATCGTTCGTCCGGTCGCGCCTTGATTATTTTTGACGGCGGCAAGCGCATTAACGGCAAGATTTTCGCGCAGCCTCGCGTCGCGCAGCAGCGTCGTAAAAACTTCGGACAATTCGCCGACAATCGTATTTTCATCGGTCGGCGGCAATTGAATAATCGCGTTTTGCTCAATAAATTCGCGCACCGCGGCGGCGAAATTCATTGTGTAAAAGCCGGTGACAATCGGTTTTCCGGCGGCGGCGGGTTCGACGATGCTTTGTCCGCCGTGCGCGATCAGGCTGCCGCCGACGAAAACTATTTCCGCGAGCGCGTAAGCGGCGCGCAGTTCGCCGATTGAATCGAGCAGAATAATTTCCGCCTGCGCGTCGCTTTCCGATTCGGCGTTTGAGCGGCGCGTCCATTCAAAACCGGTTTGTTCGATCAACGCGGCGACTTCGGCAAATCTTTCGGGATGGCGCGGCGCGATTAAAAGACGCGGCAGCTTTTCCGGCGAATCTTTAAAAACGTTTTTGAATGCTTCCAGAATCCACTTTTCTTCGGGCGCGTGCGTGCTGGCGCAGATAATCAGCGGCGCGTCTTTTGAAACGTCGAAACGGCGGCGCAAATATTCAGTTAAATCGCTTTCCGCCAACGCTTTTTTCTGGTCGTATTTGATATTTCCCGTAACCTTGACTTTGGCGGTGCGCATTCCGAGTTTTATGATTCGTTTGGCGTCGTCCGGTTCCTGCATCAGCGCCAGTTCGACGCGGCTTAAAACGCGGCGCATAAAATTTTTGATGTATGAGTAACGCTTAAAAGATTTTTCGCTCAATCTGCCGTTGACGATGGTAACGAGCGCGCCGCTTTTTCCCGCTTCGCGAATAAAATTGAACCAGAGTTCGGTTTCCATCAATAAAACGATGTTCGGTTTGAAAGTTTTGAGCGCGCGCAAAACGCTGAATCGCCAATCGAACGGAAAATAAAACACGACTTCCGCTTCTGCTTTGAAAAGTTCGCGCGCCAATTCCTGCCCGGTTTTCGTCGTCGTTGAAACGACCAGACGATACGCCGGAAATTTCTTTTTCAGCGCCGTCACGAGCGGACGCGCCGCGTTGGTTTCGCCGACCGAAACGCAGTGCAGCCACAAAACCGGGCGACCGTCCTGCTCGAATTCCGGCAAATAACCGAGCCGCTGCCAAAATCCGGCAGCGTATTTTTCGCGCCTCAGCAAAAGCATCGGCGACAAGATGAGGAATCCGACGGTTAGAAGAAAACTGTAAATTTGAAACATTGAAGAAATTGGCGGGAAGTTTTAGATAGTTGGCAGAAAATTGCAGAAAGTTGACGAAAAGTTCCAGAAAGTTGCAGGAAGTTCCAGATAGTTTGAAGAAAAAATTGTCTTTTACTCTCTGGAACTTTCTGAAACTCTGCAACGTTCCGTCAACTTTTTTACTTGACTCTTTCCATATATTTCGCTTCGGTCGGGTTCACTTTAATGCGTTCGCCGGCAACAATAAACGGCGGCACGTATAAAGTTACGCCGTTTTCGAGCGTCGCGGGTTTGTTCGAGTTCGAGGCGGTTGCGCCTTTCATTACCGGTTCGGTGTCGGCAACCGTCAATTCCATCGAAGCCGGAAGCGAGACGCCAATCGGCGTTCCGTCGTAGAATTCGACTTCGATTTTCAAGCCCGGCATCAGCCATTGCGCCGCGTCGCCGAGTTCTTCTTCGGTCAAGGAAACCTGCTCGTAATTTTCCGTGTTCATAAAATGATGATGCGAGCCGTCGGAATACAAATATTCCATCGCGTGCTGTTCGAGCACGACTTTATCGAGCGTGTCGTTCGAGCGAAAACGATGCTCAAACGAGTTTCCCGTCAAAAGATTTCGCAGACGCGTCTGCACCATCGCGCGCAAATTCCCCGGCGTGTGATGGCGAAAATCCATCACTTTGCACGGCGTTCCCTCGAACAAAATAACCATTCCCTTTCTAATATCGTTTGCTGAAAGTGCCATAAATTTTGATTTAGTCTCCGTTGTGTAAAAAATTTAATGTTATTAAATGTTATTTGATTATTACAAACTTGTAAGTTTAATTTTCAAACGCTGATTTTGTCCAGTTGCCGCATTTTCGCGCTTCCGGTTTTTAATTAAACGGCATCGGCTGCGGCTCTTCGCCTTCTTTCGGCGGTTCGCGTTTGATCGAAGGCGATGCAAATATTGCAAGAATTTGATCGTGCATTTTTTTCGCTTCCGCGTCCGCAGGATTTAATTTCAAACCTTTGCGAAAATCGCCGAGCGCCGCGCGATACTGCGCCGCATCGGTCAGCAAAAACGCTCGGTCAAAACGCGCTTTGGCGAGACTTTCT
>SXVE01000024.1 GCA_005790265.1 Acidobacteriota bacterium
GGTTGAGAATATTCTCAACCGCTTCTCTTTGCTTTTTGTAATCTTTAGATTGTCAAAGACATTTGGTTTCAAACATACTTATTCATTACCTTTTTTCCGTCAGCGCCAATCGTTTTTTAATACCGATTTCTGGTTGCCAGTTCTGTTCGGCAGATTTCCGGCACACATTTACGGTTAACCACAATTTTCCCCTCGGCGATGCGCGATGCTTTTGCTCAAACCCAACAAAATCAAATCGCTGCTTACCGAGCAACCACTTTTGACTGTTGATAATCATTGCTTTTTACACTCGGTTTTTCATCGCAATTTTCAACTGACGGCGTCGCATTGCGGCGGAAAAGTTGGCGTCCAAACTAAGTTTTTTGCATCTCAATGTGGTAATATTGCAGCGACGGAACAACAATCGTTAACATAAAATGGCAGTCGGCATTATCATTCACATTTCAATCGGCACGGAAAAACGCACGGAGTTTTTTGCCGATGAAAATATTCGTATCGGCTCTGACGAAACGAGCGATTTGCAAATCCGCACAAAGCAAATCGAAGCCGGCAATATATGGCTCGAACTGGAAAATTCCGGCGGCGTTTACCGCGTCATCAACTACGAAAAATCGTTAAACTTTAAACTCAACGACAAAACTCTGCGCCGTTTTGTCGCTATCGGCGACGGCGACACGATTGCGCTCGAAAACACCGACATTTCTTTTACGTTTTTCTCGCTGACGGCGGAATCTTCGCTGATCGCAACGCGCCGCGAACAGCGTCCGGTCGCGCCGTTTATCGAAACAGCAGCCATCGAATCAGCAATTTCCCCGAAACGCGATGACGCGAAAGTGTTTCTGCGCGAATTTGTCCGCGAGCTTTCGAGCGAAGTTTCGCTGGCGACCAAGTTAATTATGCTCGTGCTCGCCATCGGGTTTATTTCCGGCATTTTATATCTCGGTTTCGCCGTTAACACCGAATTACGAAAAAATCGGCAACTGACGCAGCAGCAAAGCGAAGTGATCGGCAAACTCGAAGAGCGACTCGGACAAACGAGCGATCAAATCGGGCAACTCGACAAATCGAACAAAGAAGTGATGAAAACCGTTTCGCTCGCCTCGAATTTGCGCGTCGAATACGGCAACGGCGTCTGCCTGATCGTCGGCGTCTACGATTTGGTTGACAAAAAAACCGGTAAAACTCTGCGCTATCCCGATCCGCAGGCTTTTCAGCCGAGTCCGTATGAGCCGCAGCCGATGGAAGGCGAAACGCCGCTTGCCGACGCCGCGCCGTCGGCGATGGGTTTGACGACCGAAGGAAACGGATCGCCGGTCGAGTATGATTTTATCGGCACGGGATTTCACGCGGGCGGCGGTTATATTGTGACCAATCGCCACGTTTTACAGCCGTGGGAAGAAGACGATTTGGTCAAACAAATGATGAGCGAATCGAACGGCAAAGCGCGCATCAAGAAGCTCGTCATTTATTTTCCGAATTTTCCGCAACAGTTTCCGCTGCGCGTGCGGCAAGTTGATTACCGCGAGGATTTAGCAGTCGCCGCGATTGACCAGAATTTGGTTTCGCCCGACATTCCGATTTTGCCGCTCGAAACGAATTCTGATGCGGTCGCAGTCGGAAAAACAGTTGTGACAATGGGTTACCCGAACGGACCGGATCGTCTTTTAGCGATGGTTGACGATGACGAAGCGCGCTCGATTAATCGCCGATTCGGTAATTCGCGGCAGAGTTTAATCAATTATTTGGCACAGTCGCAAAAAATCGCGCCGCTGACGACGCAAGGTGCCATTACCGATCTCGACGCGCGCCGTATCGTTCACGATGCGCGCACGGCGGAAGGCGGTTCGGGCGCGCCGCTTTTCGGTCAATCGGGCAAGGTCATCGGCGTCAATTTCGGCGTCTTTACGCAGAGCACGGCGGTTAATATGGCGATTCCTATTCGTTTCGCCGTCGAACTGCTCAAAAAAGCAGGTTGGCAGTCGCCCGAAGAAGCTCAGGCGGAAGATAACAAACCGAATCCGGCGCAAAACGCCGAGGCGAACACGGCGAAATAAGTTTCGGATTCCAAGTTTCGGGTTCCAAGTTTCATACTTTTGATTTACGGTCGGATGAAATACTGTTTTTCAAGTTGGAACTCAGGCTAAACACGTTTATTCGCCTGAAATCCGAAACCTGAAACTTGAAACCTGCAACCTGAAACCCTAAATTTATGGACAATCTCGTTTTTTCCAATATGCTTCATCGTCCGGCGCGGACGGCGGTGAGCGTGCTCGGCATCGCCGTCGGCGTGCTGTTAATTGTTTTTACAATCGGACTTTCTAACGGAACGATGCGCGAACGCGCCGCGCGCGAAGCGAATGTCGGTGCGGAAATATTTTTTCGCGCATCCGGCTCGCTCGGCATCAGCGGTTCCGAATCATTTCGTCTGCCGATTGCGCTGAAAAGATCGCTCGAAAAAATCGAAGGCGTTCAAGCAGTTATTCCCATCGGGCAAACTTCCGTCGAAGCCGACAGCAACACGGGCAGCCGTTTGATTGACGGCGTCAATTTCGCCGAATACGCCGAAACCGCCGGTTTGGCGATTATCGAAGGACGCGCGATTTCCGATCAAAACAACGAGGTTCTCGTTGATACCGGCTTTCAAAAACAAAAAAAGTATAAAATCGGCGATACGATGAAGCTGTGGGACAGAGATTTTACTGTTGTCGGAACTTATGAACCGGCGGCAGGCGCACGCGTGAAAATTCCGCTTAACGTAATGCAGCAGCAGCTCGGCGGCGAAGACAAAGCATCGGCGTTTCTGATCAAAGTAAAAAGCGGCTTTGAACCCGAGCAAATCGCGGAAACTTTGCACAATCAATTTCCCGACAATCAGATATTGCTGACCAAAGATTTGGAAGAGCTTTATATGTCGAGCATTCCGGCGCTCGGCGTTTTTCTCGATGTCGTGATCGGCGTTGCGGCAGTAATCAGCGCGCTTGTCGTTTTGCTGACGATGTACACGACCGTGACCGAACGCACGCGGCAGATCGGCATTATGAAATCGCTCGGTATGAGCAATCCGAAAATCGCCTGGACGATTACGCAGGAAGCTCTTTTGATCAGTTTTTTCGGCATCGTCGGCGGCATTCTGCTGACGGTAATTTTGCGTTTCCTTTTGTCGAAAGTAACGACTCTCGAAGTAGAAATCAGCCCGCTTGTGCTCGCGATCACGATGGCTGTCGGTCTTTTGGGCGGTGCCGTCGGCGGTTTATATCCTGCACTGCGCGCCGCGCGTCTCGATGCGGTTGAAGCGCTGAGTTATGAATAATCGAGTTCACCCTATTCAAGATTCAAAACTGAATGCAGCGCGAAATCTCAAAACAAAAACCCTGAATTCTGAATCTTAAATCTTGAATCTTAAACTATGCAAGACGAATTACTGAAAAATTCAAAACTCGCATTTATCGGCTGCGGCGTGATGGCTGAATCAATCGTCTCCGGTCTTTTGCGCCAAAAACTGGTTGAATCCGATCAAATTGTCGCGAGTCACCCGCGCGCCGAACGGCGAGCCGAACTTGCGGAAAAACACCAAATTAAGACATTTTCTGCTAATGCCGATGCGGTCAAATCGCTGCCCGCTGAAAATTCGGTCGTTTTTTTGTGCGTCAAACCGCAGCGGATCGCGTCCGTTTTGCACGAACTGAAAAACTCGGTCAGCGAAACGCATCTGATCGTTTCGATTATCGCCGGCGCGCTAATCGAAACGATCAGCACAGCGCTGTCAAATCAGTTTGTCGTCCGCACGATGCCGAATACGCCTTCGCAAATCGGTGCCGGAATGACGGCGTGGACGTGTTCGGAAAACGTGAAACCGCAACAGCGCGAACAGGTAAAAATGCTTTTAACTGCGCTTGGAAAAGAAACTTATGTCGAAACCGAAAATATGATTGATATGGCGACGGCTTTGAGCGCGACCGGTCCGACGTATATTTTTATGATGATGGAAGCAATGACCGATGCGGGCGTTCATCTCGGATTTTCGCGCGAAGTTTCCAAGGAACTCGTGCAGCAAACGATGCTCGGCTCGACGCTTTTCGCCATCGAATCGCACAAACATCCGGCGGAACTCCGCAATATGGTGACATCGCCCGGCGGAACGAGCGCCGAAGCGATTTACCAAATGGAAAAAGGCGGTTTGCGCACAGTTTTATCAAAAGCCATTTACGCGGCTTACCAACGTGCGGTTGATTTGGGAAAGAGAAAATAGCCACAAAAGGCGCATAAAACGCAAAAACTAAGAAATAGCACACGGATTTGCGCGAAAAAAGCACGAATCGGCACGGATAAGAAATTTTATAAAAATAAATCTGTGAAAATCCGCCCGATCCGTGTTCATCCGCGTCCTATTCTTCCGAACTCTTTTTTCTCATTTTTTTTTCGTTTTCTGTGCCTTTTGTGGCTATTTTACTTTATTCAACCGTCGGTTGATTTCTCGCGTTGATCGTCGTTTGCTGCGCCATTAGAGTTTTTTCGCCAACTTGCCCGTCAGTGCGGTGAATTTCCGAAATGTGCTGTTTCGGCAGCAGAAAGGCAACGAGCAAAGCCATCGCTGACAAAAGCGCGCCGA
>SXVE01000255.1 GCA_005790265.1 Acidobacteriota bacterium
CGTTTTCTCCCGTGCTTTTTCTTGACTTAAATCTTTTCAGCGCGAGCTCTGCGGCTTCCGCCTGACTTAAATCCTGCCGCAACCCCTGCACGACATAAAATTTGAGCAGCGCTTTGATCTGCAAATCTTTTTGTTTGGCGATATTTTCCAGCGCTTCCAGAGTTTCCAGCGGAAAGCTGATTGATATTTCGTGATTGTTATTTTCCGAAGTTTTTTTCTGCATATTCAATTCTTTCCTGCGAAGTTGCCGGACGCGCCGAAATTATTCGCGTTCGGATGCGGCGTTCGACAAAAATTACAAACAAAATTTTCGCCGAATACGAAAAACCAAGCACATTTTCTCTGTGTTCTTCCGCAACCGATGCATCTTCGTAAACGCTCAACGGATCGAAGAAAACCTCTGCCGCTTCTTCAAATTTTACGCCGTGTTTGCGAATATTAACAGCATATTTTTCCTCATCCCACTCAAATTCAATACCGTTTATCGCAAAAACTTTGTCCATAAATCAAGCGGCGATTGCCAAACCTTGATCGAGCGCGGCGATCAATTCGTCAACGTTATCTTTTGTCGAATTGAGCATCATTCCGGTACGAATCACGTTGCCGTAAAGCCCGCCTTTGCCGATTAAAACGCCGTGTTTTTTCGTTTCTTCAAAAACCTTTAAAACCGCTTCGGGCGCGGGTTCTTTCGTTTGGCGATTTTTGACGAGTTCGATTCCCTGCATCAAGCCCATTCCGCGCACGTCGCCGATGATTTCATATTTTTCCTTTACTTCTTCGAGCTTTTCGCGCAGATACTCACCGACGATTTTGCAGTTTGAGCGCAGATTTTCGTCTTCGATTAATTTAATGACGGCGAGAGCGGCGGCGGTCGAAACGGGATTTCCGCCGAATGTGGCGAACGTCAAACCGGGAAATTTGTCGGCGACTTCCGGCGTAGCAATCGTCCAGCCGATGGGAACGCCGTTCGCCATTCCCTTAGCTGAAGTCATAATGTCGGGCGTCGCGTTCCATTGCTCGATGCCGAACCATTTGTCGCCGGTTCTGCCCCAGCCGGTTTGGACTTCGTCGGAAATGCAAAGTCCGCCGTAATTGCGGGCGATTTCGTAGGCGCGTTCAAAATAGCCTTTCGGCGGCACGATAAATCCGCCGACGCCTAAAATCGGTTCCGCCATAAACGCCGCGATTTCGCCGGTCGTCGTCGTCTGGATCAATTCCTCGATGTCGTTGGCGCATTCCAAACCGCACTGTTCAGGCGATAATTTATACGGACAACGGTAACAATAAGGCGCGCGCGCGTGGACGATTCCCGCGACCTGCGCCGGAATCGGTCGCCACGTCGAATGTCCGGTCGCCGATAAAGCCGTCGCGCTTCTGCCCGAATAGCTATGCCGCAGAACCACAATCTCGCTTCTTCCGGTCGCCAGCTTCGCCGCCATAATCGCCGTGTCGTCGGCTTCGGTCCCCGAACTCGTAAAAAACGATTTCTTCAAATCGCCCGGCGTAATTTGCGCCAGCTTTTCCGCTAAATCCGATTGATTCGGATTCGCATACAGCGCCGAAGTATGAATAATTTTATTCGTCTGTTCGATTATCGCAGCGTTGATTTTCGGATTCGCGTGTCCGACGCTGACCGTCAAAACGCCGCCGAAGCAATCGAGATAACGATTTCCCGCTTCGTCCCAAACGTATTCGCCTTCGCCTTTCACGAGCGCGATCGGCTCCTGATAGTAAGTTGCAACCGCCGGAAAAAGAAATTCCTTATGCTTGCGAACGGCTTCGGAAACGCTTGTTTTTTGTTCTGTTGTTGGAATCATATTTTTATCTCACTTTTTTCTCGCCAAAACTGATGGTTTCGGTTTCTGCCGAGAATTTTTGCAGTCGTAAGAAATAACGATTTCTCACGCTTTGTTTCAACTCTGTCAAAATTCGTAAAAATAAGGGAAAACTGAGAGCGGTAATTGCAGCCCGGCTAAATATAACTTCATACAAATGTAAAAGCAACATCTTTGTCATATCCAGATTCGTATAAGCGAGACAAAATAAAAACAAATACGCGAGCAGGTCGGCGCTGAATTTCAGAACTAATGTTTACGCCTTTAAGATTAGTCGGCGATTCGCAAATATTTTTTTGGCTGAATTGCACTATAAACCTTTGTTATCAAACATTTACGTTGATGAAAAAAATGTTGTCATATTCGGCTGGCTCTGCTATTATGAATGCTTATAATACGCATCAGTTTTCAGAGGGGGTTTATTTGCTATGACCAGTTACGATTTAGACAAGTATTTTCCGCTACAAGGCATTTGCTATCACTGCGGACGCGATTTGCGTCAACATACGATGGAAGATATTTCAGCGCGTTTTTCTGCCGGCGACGCGGTTGAAAAAATCGCTTCTGATTTTCGGGTTCCGGCGCAGGCGATTCAATTCGTGCTGAACAAAGATTCGACCAAACCGCTCGGCAGAACTATCGCCCCGCTTGTCCGCGCGGCTTCAGCTTAAACGGCGGAGCGGCGGAGATTTTTAAATATTTCGCTTTCTGAAAAAGATTTTATTTTCTACAAAATTAAAGGAGTTTGACGAATTCTGCGTCAAACTCCTTTTTTCCAGATTGAAATTGTTTTTGGCGCGTGCCATTTGCACAATTTTTTACACTCGATCACGCCACTTTAAAACTTCTTCGCGCAGAATCGGATTTTGCTGAAAACTGGCGGTATTTCCCTGCGCGGCGGTCGCGCGCTGAATGTGCCAATAGCTCAAGCCGAGTTTGCCGATGGCGCGCACGTAATTGGCGCGCGCCTGAAAAGCGCCGTTAAATAATCCGCTCAAAATCCAGCTTGAACTTTTGACGGCGGAAATCGCTTTTTCGGCGTGCTCCGCCGGAATCACACCGCGCGCGATATCAATCGCCAGCATCTCGCGCAATATTCGATTTTGCCGCCGCATAATGTAAAACGCAAAACCGACGAACAGCAGGAAAAAAGGAATTTCTAAAATAACATAACCCGCGAGAAAGCCGCCGAAGCCGCCGATCACCGCCATTCCGTTCCAGACGGCGTGAAGCACGACGGCGCAAATATAACCGATGACGGGCATCGCCAATTTAACGAACGCGTTGTGCGATTCGCGCGCGATGCCGCAGCCGATTCCGGTCATCGCCGTAAATGTAACGTGCGCGAACGGCGACATAATGCCGCGCATGACAAACAAAACGAACAGTCCGGCGGAGCCGCCTTCTGCCATTCCGCGCCCGTAATAAAGCACGTTTTCGACCGTTGCGAAACCGAGCGCGATGACGCCCGCGAAAATTATTCCGTCTAAAATATCGTCGAAATAACGGCGAAAAAAGATGAGCAGAATTACTAAACCCAAACCTTTTGAACCTTCTTCAAAAATCGGCGCGGAAACTACCGCGCCAACTACTTCTGCCGCGCTCGCATCGCCGGTTATTCCGTAAGCGACCGCGCCGACGCCCGTATTAATGACGAATGAGACGATAACCGACACGAGCGCGCCCCACGCAAACGCGAGCGCCAGCAGCCACAGCGGTTCGGGATCGTAGCGATCAAGCCAGATCAGCGGCAAAAGGTAAAAAATCGCCGGGACAAAAGCGATTACCGAAGCGATGACGGCGTAACCGACGCCGACGCTGGCGAACATTATCAAACTGACGATCAGCGACAAAAAAATCAGCGCGAAAATCGTCACGCCGATGCCGACGTATTTTTTCGTTCGGCTTTTTTCCGGTTTTATTTCAATGTTTCCCAAGCCGAGATTGGCAATCGAATTCTGCATTTTCGGCGCGGTCGGAATTGACTGCGCGGCGGAAAAATTCGCCGGCGATGATTGCGACGACGCGGCGGTTTCGATGCTGACCGTCGCCGTCACGCCGTTTTTGCCGAATTCGATGACATCGCCCGAGTTTAGTTTTCCGATTTGCACGCGCAGTCCGTTGACAAAAGTTCCGTTAGTGCTTTGATTGTCGGTCAGGTAAAATCCGTCGCTTTTCGCTTCGATAAAAGCGTGTTGTTTCGAGGCGATGCGTTCAGTTTGCGGATCGAGTCGGACGCCGCAGTTTTCGCCGCGTCCGACCGTGAGAAATCCGCCGCTCAATTCGTATTTTCTTCCGGCAATAGTTCCGCTGTTAATTGTCAAAAGTAATTTCATAACAGCAATGATAAAAACAAAAAGTCCAAAGTCAAGTTTTTGCGCCTGACTTTGGACTTGATCATTTAACTGCTCGAAAAGTTACTGCGCCTGCGCGGAAACGGGCGAAGGTTTGTCGCCGCTTTGCCCGAAGTTTTTCATTGCAAAAGCGCCGGACGAACTGTTGAGCCGATACCAGGTGTTATTGTTCGGACGGAAGACCGAAATGTCCGTTTTGCCGTCGCCGTCGTAATCAGCCGGAATCGGCAGATCATCCGGCGCACCGAACTGCGTGGCGCTAAATTGATTGTTCGCCGAGCGCAGAATATACCAATTTCCTTCGGACGGGCGATAAACGGCGTAATCGTTTTTGCCGTCGCCGTCAAAATCGCCGGACAGCGGTTTGTCCGTTGTCGCGCCGAATTGAATGCTCAGAATCTGGCTCGAAGAACTTTGCAGAACATACCAGTAACCGCCGCGATAAACCGCAAAATCTGCTTTGCCGTCCGCATCGTAATCGCCGCCGAAAACCTTGTCGCCCGCCATTCCCCACTGCGCCGAACGAAATCCGAGCGACGACTGCATCACATACCAGTAACCGTTTGACGGTCGCCACACGGCGATGTCAGTTTTTCCGTCCGCGTCATAATCAGCCGGAACCGGAACGTCCGTGCCGAATCCGAACTGCACCGCGCGAAATCCGGTTGCGCTGCCCGAAATAAACCAGTAACCGTTTGACGGACGAAAAACCGCGTAATCCGATTTGCCGTCGCCGTCATAATCGCCCGCGATAATTTTGTCTTCGCTCTGCCCGAATTGCGCGTTCTCGGTTAAATTATTGGCGCTGTTTTCGACGCGCCAAACGCCCGTTTGCGGCGTAAACAGCGAGAAATCCGTTTTGCCGTCGCCGTCAAAATCTGAAATCTGATTTTTCGGTTTGTTGATCGAAGTCGTATCGAGCACGTAAAGACCGAGCACCAGATCGCTGGCTAAAACTTTGTCTTCGCCGAGAAACGGAAAAACCGACCAGTTTCCGTCATACGAAGTCGGCAGCGCGTTTTGCAGATTTTTCGCGCCGCACACCAAATCCCACGGCTCAAGCGCCAAACTTTTCGGCGTCTCTTCGGGCGCAAACGCGTCCTGATACGTGTCGTATTGCCCGATGCGTTTCGGTTTCGCCGGATTCGTCAAATCGAAAATCTGCACGCCGGCTTGATACCACGAAACGTATAAACGATTTCCTTTAACCACCGGATTATGCGGCGTCACGGCGTTTAAGCCGAGATCGGTCATCGTGATCCGGTCAACCAGAACGGGCTGCGCCGGATTGCTGATGTCATAAGTGCGCACATCGCCTTTGCCGTCCGCCGTTTCGCGGCAGCTGTACAGATATTTTCCGTCTTCGCTCGACCAGCTGCTGTGCATATTATTGCCGTTGGTCGTCGTCGTCCGGTCTTCGATGAAACCGAGCAGTGTGGGCGCTTGTGTGGCGAGATTGGTAATATCGTAGATTTCCGTTCGTCCCGGCACCGACGTATTGCCCCAGCCCGACGTAAACATTCGGTTGCCGCGCACGTGCATTCCGTGAACCCACAGCGTTTCGGTCGGCACGATGTCGCGCACGAAAACCGGATTTGCCGGATCGCTGATGTTGATGACCTTGATGATTTTGTTCGAGAAACCGTTAAAGTTTTCGATCAGAAAATTGCCGTGCACGACCATTTCGTGAATCGAGTTAAAGCCGTTTCCTTTGGTCGAATTAACGATTCCGAGCAGACGCGGATTCGCCGGGTCGGACAAATCAACGATGTGCACGCCGCCATTGTTGCCGCTGCCGAAATAACCGCGCGTTCCGACGACGATGGCTTCGAGAAATTGCTGATCGCCGTTCGGATTGTAATGCGCTTTTAAGACGGGCGCGTCCGGGTTGGAAACGTCGAAAATAAACGCGCCGCGACAAAAATAAGTTCCGAGCACCGCCAGATTTCCGTCGGCGTACAAATCGGCGAAATTGGCGCGACCGGCTCCCGCAACCGGCGTGCACGGCGGCGTAATTTTCGAGCGAAGCCGCACTCTTTGAGCGGAAACTTCCGAATTAGCGGCGAAAAACGCGCAGACGAAAATAAAAAGCAGACTGCAATATACAGCTTTGGAAAAATTGGAAAAAAGCGAAAACCTCATCGAATCCTCCGAAATTGCCGGGCAATGTTGATTGGTAATGTTATTTTGAACTAAATTTGCCGTTAAAAGCAATAAATCACACGGCGCATGAAGCGTGAAAATTTCAATTTGAAAATTATTTAACGCGCCTTTGATTGTTTGAATTGTTTGATTGGTTGGCTGTTTTTTTAGGAAGCAGCCTGCGAAGCGTCGCGCATCACGAGATCGAATGTTCCCGGCGCGACTTTTTTGAATCGGCGGTTGCGCGTCAGCGAGACGGCGATGGAAATCGTCGGATTATTGCCCTTAAATTCCATTCCGCCCGCGCAAAGAAGATTGTAAATCTCATTGACGTGCAGCGGATAGTTGGCTTCGCGCAGCAGGAGCGTGCACGCCTGCGTAATCGTCCGGTCGGCAAATCTTTTGCTGATCGGCTCGATATTCTGACCGAGCGACGGCAGATTGCGATTGTTATTGATATATGAAACCGAATTGCCGCGGTAATTATTATTATTGTTCGGCTGCTGTTGATGATTAACGTGATTCGGTTGATTGCCGTTGTTCGGCGCGGAATGTTTGCCGCTGTTCGGCGGCGGAGCCTGATTCATCGGCTGGCGATTGGCGTATCGGCGCGATATCGGCGCGTTTTGGTAATCATCTTCCGGATTGTAGCGTGAATTATTGCCGTAATCCATTTCGTCGTAGCGCGAATTTTTCGCGTAATCGTTGTCGTCTTCGTAACGCGATTTTTTGGCGTAATCGTTTTCGTCCGTGTTGATTTTGCGGTGCGTTTTCCACGATTTCGAGCCGCTGCGCATCGTCGAGAAAAGACTTTCAAGCGCTTCTTCGGTTTTTTCGGCGCTGCTCTGTAATGCTTCGATCTCGACTTTCAAATCGCGCGCTTCATCCTCGATTTTGCGCAGACGTTCCTGCAAACGCTGTTCGGCAGCCTGAAATTGGCGCAAACTTTGTTCGAGCGTCGAAATCAAATTATCTTCGTTTAACATAAATTATTTTAAGACCGGCAAAACTTTTTTCGCTTTTTTCTATATTCAACCGCGCTTGTCAATTTTTCAGAACTTCTGGTTTTCGTCCGGATTTTCTTTGCAAATACTGCTCGGAACAGTTTATTTATTGCGCTCGACCATATAACCCGGAATCTCTTCCAACGCTTGACGATACTCTGTTTTCGGCAAAACTTCAAGATTTTGCTGTGCTTTCGCCGCGTATTCGTAAGCGCGGCGGCGCGTTTCTTCGAGCGCCGAGTGTTTTTCGAGCGCTTCCAAAATCACGTCGCGCCCGACGGTTTCGTAATCGCCGTCGTGCATAATGCGTTCGAGTTTCGCCTTAAAATGCGGCTCTTTCTGAACGACGAGAAGCAGCGGATAAGTTAATTTTCCTTCCAGAAGATCAGCGCCCGATGCTTTTCCCAGAATTTCTTCTTCCGCCGTAAAATCAAGCGAATCGTCGGCGAGCTGAAACGCGATGCCGAGATTCATTCCGTAATCTCTGAGCGCGGTTTGCTGTTCGCGCGTCGCATTGCCGAGAATCGCGCCGATTTCCGCGCACGCCGAAAAAAGAAACGCGGTTTTCCGCCGCAGCACGTCGAAATATTCGTCTTCCGAAATGTCGGTTCGCCCGAGCATCGTCAGTTGAATCAGCTCGCCTTCAGTCATTTTTCTGGTCAAACGCGTCAGAATATCGAGAATTTCCAAACTTCTTTCTTTTAACGAAGTTTCAAACGCCGACATATACAGCCAATCGCCCATCAAAACCGCCGATTGATTGCCGAAACGAGCATTGACGCTCGACCGGCTCCGCCGCGTATCGGCGTTGTCAATAATATCGTCGTGCACGAGCGTCGCCGTGTGCAGCATTTCCATCACCGTCGCCAGCCGTACGACGTTTTCGCGCGAAGCGTCGCCGCCGACCGCGTAATTCGCCAGAAGCAGCAGCGCCGGACGCACGCGTTTCCCGCCTGAAGCACGCAGATAATCGCCCAGATAATTGATAACCTGAATGTTCGAACTCGCCTGCCGCTCGTATTCCGCTTCGACGAGCGCCATTTCAGTTTTTATCAAACTGAAAATCTTTTTCGCCGCCGTCTGCGGATTCAATTTTTCCCTGATCGGTGAAAATGTCTGCATTTATTTTTCCGCTCTCGAGTAAGTCATATAATATCTTCCTGTAATCAATTCCTTATCAACCATTCCCCAATATCTTGAATCGGAAGAATTATCGCGATTATCGCCCATTACAAAATATTGATATTCAGGCACTCTTCGCGGCGGAAAGTTAGCGTTGGCTTGATTGTACTCTTCCTCAACATACGGCTCTTGCAAAAGTTGCCCGTCGATATAAACTTTTCCTTCTCGAATCTCAATTGTTTCTCCAGGTAATCCAACGATTCTTTTGAAATACCACTTTGACCGGTCTTTCGGGTAAAGAAATGTAATCACATCGCCGCGTTTCAAATCGTTCAGATTTTTATCCACAAGTATTTTGTCGCCGTTATTAAACGACGGTTTCATCGCCGTTCCTTCTACCAGCACCGGTTTAGCGGAACAACCAACCAACAAACAAACTACCAGAATAAATGATGCGTTGCGCAAGCGGTTCTTCATTGCGAAATTAATTACTGCGGTAATTATCGAACTGCATATCAATTCCGAAGTCGTTTCCTTTGAGCGCGCCCATCACTTCCTGCAATGTGTCGCGGTCTTTGCCGGAAACGCGCACGGTTTCGCCCTGAATCGAAGCCTGCACTTTGTATTTGGCGTCTTTGATGAATTTGACGATTTCCTTCGCTTTTTCAATCGGAATTCCCTGCTGGATTTTGACGGTTTGGCGCACGGTTCCGCCCGCCGCCGGTTCGATTTTTTGATAATCGAGCGCTTTGAGCGAAATGCCGCGTTTGACGAATTTCGATTGCAGAATGTCGTTCATATTGCGCAGACGCGTTTCATCTTCCGCCGACATTATCAAATCTTTGTCGGCGAGTTCGACGGTCGCTTTCGAGCCTTTGAAGTCGAAACGCTGCGACACTTCTTTAATCGTTTGGTTGAGCGCGTTGTCAATTTCCGCGTAATCGGTTTTCGATACAATATCAAATGAATTTTCTTTTGCCATAATTTTATTTTGCCACGAAAAAACTCGAAAAGACACGAGACAACGTGATTTTCGGTTAATTCAGCAAGCCGATTTGTTTTTAATTTATTTTTAGTTTGAAAAATTTCTCAAAATTTGCGGTCGTTTGAAGTGCCAATTCTTCAATTTCGATTTCGTAAAAATCCGCAAGAAACTGCGCCGTATGCGCCACAAACGCCGGTTCATTGCGTTTGCCGCGCATTGGAATTGGCGCTAAAAAAGGACAATCGGTTTCGATCAAAAGTTTGTCGAGCGGCACAACGCGCGCCGCATCGCGCAGATTTTCGGCTTTTTTGAACGTCACGTTTCCGGCAAAAGAAATCAGAAAACCGATGCGCATCAAATCTTCCGCCATTCGCGCCGTTCCGCCGAAACAATGCATTATTCCGCCCGGAAAATCAGCGTCCGCACATTCTTCGGTCAAAACTTTGACAGTTTCCGCGTCCGC
>SXVE01000256.1 GCA_005790265.1 Acidobacteriota bacterium
CGGTTTAATGAACGAAGGCAAGGCGCAAACGGCGGACGACATTCGGGAACTGATGAGCGGCAATATTTGTCGCTGCGGCGCGTATCCGAACATCGTCGCGGCAGTTGAACAAGCGATGCGGCAGCAGAGCGAAGGAGGTGCGGCATAATGAACAATTTTTCATACGCGAGAGTCGGCGACACGAACGGCGCAGTTCAGGAAATCTCGAAAGACGCGGCGGCGAAGTTTATCGCGGGCGGGACGAATCTGATTGATTTGATGAAGGAAAACGTCGCGCGTCCGTCGCAGCTAATTGACATCAATCGTCTGCCGCTCAACCGGATCGAGGAAAACGAGATGGGCGGCTTGCGGCTCGGAGCGCTCTGCACGAACGCGGAAACGGCTTACGACGAAAGAATTGAAAAGCGTTATCCGCTGCTCTCGAAAGCGATTTTGGCGGGCGCGTCGCCGCAGCTTCGCAATATGGCGACCGACGGCGGAAATTTGATGCAGCGAACGCGCTGTTATTATTTTTACGACGTGGCAACGCCGTGCAACAAACGCGAGCCGAATTCGGGGTGTTCGGCGATTGACGGCTTCAACCGAATGCACGCGATTTTCGGCTGGTCTGATGACTGCATCGCCACCTATCCGGGCGATATGGCGAATGCGCTCGCCGCGCTCGAAGCCGTCGTCAACGTCGAAGGCGAAAGCGGAACGAGACAGATAAACTTTGAAGATTTTCACCGCTTGCCCGGCGACACGCCGCACGTTGACAACACTCTGCGAGCGGACGAGATTATCACTTCGATTGACTTGCCGGAACAAGGTTACGCCTCTCATCACGCTTATTTGAAACTGCGCGACCGAACATCGTATGCGTTCGCGCTTGTCGCCGTCGCCGTCGGCTTAAAGATGGACGGCGATTCGGTAAAAGAAGCGCGAATCGTTTTGGGCGGCGTGGCACATAAACCGTGGCGCAACCGGGAAGCCGAAGAATTATTGAACGGCAAAACAGCGACGAAAGAAAATTTCCAAGCCGTCAGCGACGCGATTTTCAAAGAAGCGAAAGGTTTCGAGCACAATTCTTTCAAAATCGAATTGGGCAAACGCGCCGTCGTCCGGGCGTTAAGGCAAGCCGTCGAGATGAAGCGCGATAATGATTCGCAGTTTCACCGGACAAGCACCGAGCCGGTTTGAGAAAAGAAATCTTGAGCCGCAGGTTGACCGGTGTTGAACACGGGATAAAACAAAAGACGAGTCAATTTAGAAAATATCTGAGTTAATCGGTGAAAGTCCGCGGCTGAAGTTTTTTAGCGAACAAGGGGAATTATGGAAATGAATCACATCCGGCGCGGCGCGGGAAAGCCGCTGCTGCTGATTCACGGCATCGGCGGGAGCTGGCGTTCGTGGCAGACGATCATTGACGTTTTAGCAATCGAGCGCGAAGTTATCGCGGTTGATTTGCCCGGACACGGCGACACGCCGCCTTTGAACGGCGCAACGACTATCGCAACTTTGTCAGATGCCGTGACGGATTTTTTGGGCGAAAACAATTTAACGGGCGTTGATGTGGTCGGCAGTTCGATGGGCGCGCGGCTGGTTTTGGAATTAGCCAGACGCGGCGGCGCGGTCGGCGGCGTGGTGTCGCTCGATCCGGGCGGTTTCTGGCAGGGTTGGCAGATTCCTTTTTTTTATCACACGGTTAATTTATCGGTGAAACTAGTGCGTCTTTTGCAACCGGTTATGCCGCAGATTACGCGCAGTGCCGTCGGGCGCAGTCTATTGTTCGCGCAGTTTTCAGCCAGACCGTGGCGCATTCCGCCGAAAGTCGCGCTCGATGAAATGCGCTCGTTTGCCGAATCGCCGGTGTTCGACGAACTGTTATCCAATCTTGCTTACGGCGAAGCGCAAAAAGGCACCGCGAAAAGTTCGATTAAAAAGCCATTGATTATCGGTTGGGGACGACGCGACCGCGTGTGTCTGCCTAGTCAGGCGCGCCTTGCGCTGGAGAAATTTCCCGACGCGCAGATGCACTGGTTTGATCGCTGCGGACATTTTCCGCAACTGGACAAACCGGCGGAAACCGTCAGATTGATTCTCGACGGGCTAAACGGCGAAGAAATCGTTCGCGCGGCGCGGTAAATTTTAAAACAAATTGCTAAACAAGCGGAGAAAATTATGACGACCAAATATATCGGAAAACCCGAAAGCCGCGTTGACGGCAAACTGAAAGTAACGGGCGCGGCGAAATACGCGGCGGAATTTAATGTGCCGGATTTGCTTTACGGCTACATCGTTTCGAGCCACATTGCGAAGGGCAGGATTACAAAATTCGATTTGGAACGAGCGGAAAATCTGCCGGGCGTGGTGAAGATTTATACCTTTGAGAACCGCCCGCGAACCGCCTGGTTTGATAACAGTTGGAAGGATGAACTGGCACCTCCCGGTTCGCCGTTTCGCCCGCTTTACGACGAGAACGTGCTGCACAGCCAGCAGCCGATTGCGATGGTTGTTGCCGAAGATTTTGAAACCGCCAGATTTGCCGCCGCGCTCGTCGGCGTTGATTACGAAACGGAAAAACACCAAACCGATTTAAACGAAAAACGCGAAGAAGCGTATCATCCGACACTGCGTTCGACGACTCCGCCGCCGCACGAACATGGCGACCCGCAAGCGGCGTTCGACAAAGCCGAAATGCGTCACGAAGCCGAATATTTGCAGCCGGTCGAGCATCATAATCCGATGGAAAATTACGCGACGACCGTTCAATACGGCGCGGACGGAAAACTCTTGATTTACGATAAAACGCAGGGCGCGCAGAACTGTCAGAAATGGGTTTCGAGCATTTTCGGATTATCGAGCGGCGACGTGCGCGTTCTTTCGCCGTTCGTCGGCGGCGCGTTCGGTTCGGGCTTGCGACCGAATCATCAATTATTTCTGGCGACGATGGCGGCTTTGGATTTGCAGCGTTCGGTCAGAGTTTCTCTGACGCGCGAACAGATGTTTTCCATCGGGCATCGTCCGAATACGATTCAAAATATTCAGCTCGGAGCGCATTCCGACGGAACCTTGGAATCAATCATTCACACGGCGATTGAGGAAACTTCGCCGTATGAAGATTACAACGAAAACGTCGTCAACTGGTCGGGCGTTTTATACGATTGCGCGAACGTCTCGCTCGATTACAAAGTCGCCAAA
>SXVE01000257.1 GCA_005790265.1 Acidobacteriota bacterium
AAAAACAACGTAATCGGCGGCGCGGGATTCGACGTTTTAACGCAGGAACCGCCGAAAGACGGCAATCCGCTGCTAGAATTAGACCAGCCGAATCTAATCATTACGCCGCATAACGCCTGGGCGAGCGTTGGAGCAGTCGAAAATTTAACCGGAATGCTGATTGATAATCTCGAAGCGTTTGTCAAAAACAATTCAAATCGCAAAAAATCGTAGAAAAGGAAAATCAGATTTCGGCTTAAACGCAGTCGGCTGAATAGAATACAGTCTTAGAGGTTTTGTTGTTATAAGTTTTATGTCAATTTCATCAAACAATACTGAATCACAAACAACGGAGATAAACTGGACGGAAGAATCCGCCGCCGCGTGGTTTGAAACGGGCGATTGGTCGTCCGGTTTGCAGTTTAAGCCGCACGAATCGGTTAACGTCGCGCAGTTTGCCGCGCAGTTTCACAAACGTCCGAAATGGTGGAAGGCGGCGTTCGATTATCTGCGCGAAACGGATTTGCTCAATCTCGCGCCGGGCAATTATCCGATTGACGGCGACAACGTTTTCGCTATCGTCGCCGAAAATCCGAAAAAAGATTACGACCAGACGAAATGGGAATCGCACCGCCGTTATCAGGATATTCAAATGGTGATTACCGGCGCGGAAAAAATGGGCATCGCACCGATTTCGACGCTCGAACCGGTTGAAAATTACGATGATGAGAGCGATCTGATTTTCTACAAAAATGACGGCAAAGGCGAAATTTACACGGCGAATCCCGGCACGTTTTTCATCTTTTTCCCGCACGACGGACATCGCCCGGACATTAAAATCGAAGGCGTCGAGCGCGACAAAAAAATCGTGATTAAAGTCAGACTATCTTCAGCAGATTAGTTGAACAAAGCGCGTTTGAGATTAAGTGAGAAGCGGTTTTATTTTAGTGTTCCGAATTTTCGGGCAATACAATTGGTATTCTGATTTTTACAAGTTGTTACCTTTAAAAAGGAAAAAAGCCGTTTTACTGTAAACGGCTTTCTTCGGTAAACGAATAGTTAAGAAGCGGCGAAATGCTTGTTTTGCTTCGCATAAATTTATAATTTTTCGACGTTGTCCCGGTATTGGTCAAATGCCGTATTCGTTTCCAAAACGGTTGATTCGTAAATATCGAGACCGTCAATCATCTCAAATCGCGATTTATTACTGGTATATCGGGAAACGAGATTTTTTCTTTTGGTTTCGACCATCGTCAAAATTTCGGCTTTTGACAAAAGTCCTTTGCTGATTAACAGTTCCGTAATTCCGCTCAAAAGCTGAGCGCTAACGCTGATTTGCGCATTTGTCGCGTCTATCGTTAATGCTTGTTCAATACTTCTGATCAATGACTTTTGACCGGCATCGCTGGCGCTCATCGTTTTTCTCCTTTGGTTTATAATAAATATTCCTACTTTGAAATTCGTGCAGCAAAAGATTTTGCTAAATTATCGGTTTAAAAACATCATAACGTAAAACGATTTATCCGTAAAATCCGTTTAAAAAACCGCGTTCGGATTGTTAAGTTTCTTTGTTTTTTTCCAATCAATCAAAAAGAGGACGACGAGCATTTGCGCTCATCGTCCTCTTTTTGTTTTCAGTTATTTTCAACAAATTAGCGAACTACTTCATTTTCAGCATCGGATCGCCGAGCAGAACCCACGAAAGCCGAACATCGCGTCCGCTGTTGATTGTGGTTTTCGCGTCCGTAATCAGATCGCCGAGACGCGTGATATTTCCCGCCGCAACCTGCTGGTAGAATCTGGTTCCCATCGTTTCCTGAATATCCGGCGTTGTCAATCCGGTCGAAGACCAAACCGCCGCCGCACCGCCGGTGCTCGTTTTCAGAAGCGTTTCCGAAAGACTGTCGCCGGTCGGCTGAATGAAATAGCCGTTGAGACAGGTCAGCATCGTGAACAAAGACAATCTGTCAGAATTGGTCAGTTGCGCGATATTGCTGGTTTGGAAAAATGCCGGAGCCGCCCAAACGCTGACATTACCGTGTCCCGAATAATTGACCAGGAATTTACCTTGATTCATTGCCGCAACCAAAGCCGCCGCATCGCCCTGACTGCGGTTGATGTAAGTTTTCGCCACAGAGCCGGGCAATTGATCGGCAAGTCTTTGACTTAAACCGGCGAAATCGTATCCGTCCGGTAAATCGCTGGCAAACAAAGCGCCGCGCGACGGTGCTTGCGCAATCGTTTGCTCGAACTTGGTAACTTTTGCCAGCGCGTTGGTTACTTCTGCCGGAGTTCGCGCCGGAATTCTGCCGACGGCGACTTCGGCTAATCCGTCATCGTTGAAATCCGCGAGAGCTTCATCACTGCCAGTTTCGGTGTAAACCGTGTCAACCAGTTTGGTCGGAACAAGATTAAAGTTTCCGTTGCCGAGATAATTGCGCGGATCCGAAGAGGCGTCGCCGACGAACAAAGCGTATTTCGGCGCCGTCTGCCAGTTGCCGACCGCATACTGCAAAAAGCCTCTGATCGCTGCCGCGCCTGTAATTCCGTAGTTGAATTCGTCGTCCACGTCGGCAACATCAATTACTTTGACCGTAGTTCCCTGCGCGCGCCGGTAAGCCGCCCACGTTTCAGCCTGCGCGATCAAACTTTTATGCGAAATGATTACCAGCTCCGCCGCATTAGTTCTGGTGGCGAGCGTGGAAGGTTCGTTGTAAACGAGCGAATCAGCCGTCAGCAAACCGGAATTTTCAACCGCCATTGCTGTTCTGCCGCGATTTGCCGGAAGATTGACGCTGAAAGTCGTGCCGTTTGATTCGGTTTTCAAACCGTAGAAAATTTTGATGTTACTGGCATCGCTCGTATCAAACACGCGAATATTCGACGATGAAAAACCTTCAACTTTCGTGGCTTTGTAGTTTTGCGTGTAGAACAAAAGCCGATTCTGATCAGCAACATAGCGGCGGCTGTTGTCCACGCGCAGCGATTCAAATAGTGAAACGCCGGTGGTTGCTGTCAAATTCAACTGATTTACGCCGTTGCGCAGATACTGCGTCGGAATCGTAAAAGTTCCCTGCAACGAAATCAAACCGCTGCCGACAATCGGCGCGGTCAAATCGGTGCCGTTGATGTTTACTTTGATCGAGTGCGCGTTCGAGGTTGCGCCCTGAAGATTTACTTCTAATCGCGCTTCCGGAGCTTCAAAACTGACGGCGGACAAATTGAAATTGATTGTCGCGCCCGCGCTGCCGACGACTCTGCCGAAAAAGTTTTCTTTCTCGCCGTTTAAGATTTGGCTGTAAATATATGTTGTGCGCTCTTTTAATGTGTAAAACTGATTGTAATTTACCGCCGCGACATTGGCGCTGATGGCGCGCAGAAACAGCGAACCGACGCGTTTGCCGTTAGCGGTTCCCGCGATCAGATTGTAAATGCGTGTGTCGCTTTCCGGAGTATCAATACCTTTACCGTAGAATTCGATGTAATCGCCGTTACCGCCGACGATGATTGCCTGTTCGACGCCGTTCAAATAAAGCTGCCACAAATTTGAATTAACCGAAACGTTGAAACCGGCGGCTTGCAGTTCGGCGCGCGTCACGCGGTATAAACCTTCTTTTTTAACGCCGATTTTGACGCCCGGCTGCCCGACGACAAAACGATGCGTGTCGAGACTGTTTACTTCCTGCGCGGTTTTGGAAAAAGCGCCCAAATCTTTCGGGTAAATCAATTCTTCCGACTCGATTAAAGAATTCGGCTGATTGTCGTCAGCGGCTGCTGATTTTGCAGCTTTTCCTTCGGGAACATCGTTCGAGTAAATGGGCGTGATTTGATCGGTCAGGCTTTTTCGACCGTCAGCGCCGATGCTTTCAATGACGTAAATTGAATTTAAATCGCCCTCGGCATCAAAGAAACTATAGTCGCCGCCAACCGTTTTTTCCTGTCCGTTCTGCAAAAAGCCGCCAGCAATCAGCGATGTGCTGACCAGCTTTCGCTCATCGCCGGAAACTCGGTAAACCAAAAAGCCCGAATTTTTAGTTTCGGATTCGGTTTGCCATTTCAAAAAAACGCCTGCGCCGTCGGAAACCGCTTCGACTGCGGCGAATTTCACCGACGAATCAACGGTTTTGCGAGTTTTTTTGTCAAAATTAACAGTCTGCGCCGCGGCTGATGAATTTATCAGTAAGGAAAAAACGACCAAACAGGCTGTCGCCATAATTTTTTTCATTTTTTTAAATACTCCTTTCAAGGTAAATGAAGGCTTTGTTACGAGCCGATATTGATATTGTTGTTTTAATAGGGTAATCACTAATTTACAACTTTTTACGCGATTGATAAAGCAATTTTCGCCGAAAGCAATAAATTTTCGATATTAGGGTTTTTCCAGAATTATGCCGCAGAAAAAACGGCTTAGTTCTTGATTATAAACGATTTTCTAACATTCGTCGCTAATTGTTTACAGCAAATTAGAATTGATTGTTAATTGATTTCACCGCCTTTGATGCAGTTTTTGGACTATCTGTTTTTATTTTTTTTGCGTAGTTGAATGAAAAATCCGGTGAAAAGTTAGCCGCCCGGCTAACTAATGATATTAGCAAGTTTTGTTTACCAAACCAAATATTTTTTGATAAAGTTGCAGTATGCTGACGAAAAAATCTAAAAAAGCGCTGATTTGGCTGCTTTTGACCGCATTCTGTTTCACTTTTTTTCCTGCTGATTCAAAATTATACGCCGCTTGGGGCGAACCGGTGCGTGCGCGGCGCGCAATTGTCGCGTCGCAGCACGAATTAGCGTCAAAAATCGGCGCCGACGTGATGCGGCGCGGCGGCAATGCCGTTGACGCGGCAGTTGCGGTCGGCTTGGCGCTCGCCGTCGTTTATCCGGAAGCGGGCAATATCGGCGGCGGCGGTTTTATGCTGATTCGCCTGAAAAACGGCACGACGACAGCGATTGATTACCGCGAAATGGCTCCGGCGGCGGCGAATCGCAACGTTTTCGTTGATAAAAGCGGCAATCTGATCAAAGGCGAAGGCAGTTCAACCATCGGTTACCGCGCTTCCGGCGTTCCCGGAACACCCGCCGGTTTTGATTACGCCTTAAAAAAATACGGTTCCGGCAAATTGAAATGGGCGGATTTGATTGAACCGGCGCGCAAAATTGCTGCCGATGGTTATGTTTTATCGTATCGTCTCGCCAATCTTTTCAAGTCTTATCAAAGAAATCTCGAAAAATATCCGGACAGCAAAAAGATTTTTCTCAACGGCGGCAAATTTTACGAAGAAGGCGAAATTTTCAAACAACCGGAACTCGCCGCGACGCTCGCGCGAATGCAGAAACAAGGCGCACAGGAATTTTACACCGGCGAAACCGCGCGTTTAATCGCCGCCGATATGCGGGCGAACAACGGTTTAATTACGCTCGATGATTTGAAAAATTACGTGCCGAAAGAACGCGCGCCGCTGCGCGGAACGTATCGCGGCTACGAAGTGATTACGATGCCGCCGCCGTCATCGGGCGGAATCGTGATGATGCAGGTTTTGCAAACGCTCGAAGCGTACGACGTGCGCGCAATGGGTTATAATTCGGCGCAGAAATATCACGTTTTAGCCGAATCGCTGCGCCGCTCGTTCGCCGACCGCGCCGAATTTATGGCTGATCCCGATTTTGCGCAAGTTCCGATCAGCGGTTTGCTCGATAAAAGCTACCTCGCCAATAGACGCGCGACGATTAATTTGTCGAAAGCGACTTCGAGCAAGGAAATCGGTCACGGCGCGCCCGCCGGAGTCGAACCGATGGACACGACGCATTACACGGTTGTTGATGCGGACGGAAACGTCGTTTCCAACACTTATACGATCAATGATTTGTACGGTTCGGCGGTGACGGCAAAAGGAACCGGCGTTTTATTAAACGACGAAATGGACGATTTCGCCGCGCGACCGGGAACGGCGAATCTGTTCGGTTTGATTCAGGGCGAACGCAATAAAGTCGAGCCGAAAAAACGCCCGCTTTCTTCGATGACGCCGACGATTGTGCTCAAAAAAGACGGTTCGCCATGGTTTGCCGTCGGCGCGCGCGGCGGTCCGCGCATTATTACGGCGGTTTTGCAGACGGTCATTAATATGATTGACCACGATATGAATATTCAGGCGGCGATTGACGCGCCGCGTATTCATCATCAATGGTTTCCCGACGAAATTCTTTCGGAACCGTTCGGAATGTCGCCGGACACGCGCTCGATTCTCGAACGATTCGGTCATAAATTCGCCGAAAAACCGGCGAACATCGCTTCGGCGACCGGCGTTGCGATTGACGAACAAGGCGTACGGCTCGGCGCGATTGATTCGCGCAGCGACGGAGCGGCAATCGGATACTGATGTTAAGGCAAAAGTGAAAAGGCAAAAGGCAAAAGAGAAGAAATAAATTCTCAACCTTTGCCTTTTTACTTTCTACTTTTTACTTTCTACTTTCTAGTTTATGTTTTCTAATCTCCACTTTTGCCTTTTTACTTTTTACTTTTGCTTTCCAAACCTATTTTTCTCTTTCCAGTAATTTAGTCGTGCTCTCGGTAACGCTCGACGCGGTTAAATCGTTTGTATCGCGCCAATTTCCGGCAGCGGGCGGAACGTAGGAATTCGCCGGAATCGAATGCGCGGGCGGAAGGCTGTTGGTTTTCGATTCTTTTTTGAGAAATTTCTGCCGCGCGGTCAGAACATTCGATTCCGGCGCCGCTTCGCCCGAATCGTTCGATTCAAACATCAGCGCGTAAGCCATTCGCAAAAGTCCGCCGACCGTTAGAATAATCGCGCTGATTGCTACCGCAAACGGTTCGGCTCCAACCATAATCGTCAAAATCGCAATGATCGGCACAACGAGAAACGCCAGCAGAAAAATAAACAAACCCTTTTTCAAACCTTTTTTGCGCGGCGTTATCGCGTTCAAATTTGTCAAACCAACCGGAATTTCTCCGCCGTTTGCCAGTAATTCGGCAACTCCGGTTAGTAAAAAGCCGCAGCGCGAACAAAATCTCGTTTGTTCGCTCGCCTGTTCTTGTCCGCATCGAGGGCAATGTATCATTTTTCTTTGTTCTTCTCCGTTATCTTTTAACTGTGCTGCTCGTCTTTGTGAAGCAATTTCGTCGTGCCTTCGGTCACGCTTCCCGGTTTCGTTAATTCGCCGGTGTTCGGCGCTCTCCAGGTTTCCGGCGGCGGAATGTAGCTGTCAGCCGGACGACTGTGCAGCGGCGGCAAAGCGCCCGGCGAAACGTTTCCGTTAAAATATGGCGTTTCCTGATAAGCGGTCGTGCCGCGCATCGGCAGCAATGTCGCCATCGGCTGTTTCGGCAGAAACATCCACGAAAAGATGACGATTAAAAGTCCGCCGAGCGTGCCGAGCACTGCGGTTAATCCCGCCAATTCATCATCAATGGCAATTCCGAAAAGCGGCGTCAACAGCACTGTAAAAAATAAAAACCAGGACAGACCAATTTTCATTCCGGTTTTGCGCCACGGCACGAATCCTCTTTTTTGACGCGTGGGAAGCTCCGGCAAAAATCCGCCGCCCGCAATCAGCGCCGTCACGATTTCAAGTGAAAAACCGCAGCGCGAACAATATTTTACATCTTCAGAAAGTTGCTGTTGACCACAACGCGGGCAGTGCATATTTTCTCTCCAAGCGTCGTTAGAATCCGTAGGACGCAAACCTTAACGAATTTTTACACGAAAAAGTTCTTTGTGCAAAACTTAATCTTTTGATCGCGCCGCGCGCTGATTCGAGTTTTGCCGGTTCAGATGAGCGGCGTTTTTTCATCGGACAGCATTTGAAATACGGCAACGGCGCGTCCCTGGAAATGTTCGGCGCGCGCGACGGTTTCGATTAAGATTTCGGCGATTGTTTTCAAGGTTTCCGGCGCGGGCATTTCGCGGCTCAAATCGGCGTCCGACGTGAAAAACGCGAATCCTTTCTGCCGCGTCGCTTCGGTTTCGGCGAGATAATCGAGAATTTTCGCGCTCGTTGAAAGCTCTTCGCGCAAAGTCCATTCAAACGGATCGTCCCAGAGTCTGGTCATAATGCCGCCGAACGTCTGCTCGACCGCCGCCGCCGAGCGCAGAACGTATTCGCCGCACGAAAACATCTGAAACGCGTTTTTCAGTTCGCGCGGTTTCCAGAAAAGTTTTTCGTCGGGAACTTTTTCAATCAATTGGCACGAACGCTGATGCGTTTTGGCAAACTGCCGGTCGAAGATTTCGATAAGTTTGTTCATAAATTTAGCGCTGGCGGCAAAAGCAAAAGAGCGACGGAATTTTAACCCGTCGCTCTCGTTTATAAAACTTTATTTCAAAGTTTTCAAAGAGACGTTTTTAACTCTGCGCGTCTCTCTTTCTCCTCGTCTTCTCTTTTCTGCTACTTTCCGGCAAACCGCCGGTCGTTTTCGTAGATGCCGAGACCGTAATTTTTCCCGTTGTAATTAACGCCGTTCTGCACTCTGCCTTTGACGCCGATGCGCGCGCCTTTGGTCGGCACGCTGTTTTCGGTAAAAATCCAGATCGAGCCGGTTCCGTCATCAATTTTATACACGCCGCCGCGAATATTCGTTAAAGGCACATTGATTCCGTAACTGTCTTTGACTACTCCCGCGACAGCCACTTCTTTATTCAAGTATTTCGACGTGTTCGATTCGATGTCGGCGATGCTTTTGCGTTCCGGACACGCCGCCGCAAACATTGCCGTCAACACAATCAACACTGCGATTAAACTTTTTGTTTGATAGTTCATTCGTTTTTCCTCTTGCATTAAATTTGAAATTACGGGAGAGCCGTTCTTACGCACGTATGACTTCAAACGCCGCGTAAAAGTTTGCCATTATTTTCAAATTCTGCGATGCTTTTACCGTTCTTCTACAATCAAAACGGCGAATTTATCATTAATGACGGCTCCGGCTCAAAAACCAGAAGGCGAAAAATTTTCCTTTTCCTCAAGCGTCGCGGCGGACGTGTGGCATCCGAAAAAAGATGCGAAGGCTTACGAATGGTGGTATTTCGACGCGCTTTCGGACGACGGCAGCGAAGCGATTGTCATCATCTTTCTCGATAATTTCATTTTTTCCCCGCGTTACAATAAAACGGAAACGGCGGATTCGGCGGCGAGCGACAGCGAAAGTCTGCGCCAGCGTTTGCGCCGCACGTTATTTTCTCCGAAAGCGGCTTTTCAAAATCCGAACGCGCGCTTTCCCGCCGTCGCTTTCGTTTATTATCGCGACGGAAAACCCGTTTATCGTGCGATCAATGAATTCGGCGAAAAGGATTTTGCGGCGAGCGCCGAAAAGCCCGAATGCCGAATCGGTGACTGCTCGTTCACATTTGAATCGGCGTCGTATGGCTCCGGTTATTTGATTTCGATCAAAGCGAATTTGAGCCGCGAACGCCGTCTCGAAGCCGCGTTTGAATGGCTTTCCATCGAAGCGGATTTCGCGCCCGAACGCGCCGCCGCTAAAGACGCCGCGCACAACTGGAATATGGTCGCGCCGCGTTCGGACGTGTCGGGGAAAATTACGGTTTTCGACCGCAAAAACGCGATTGCCGACATCAGACATTTTCGCGGCAGCGGTTATCACGACCATAATCTCGACAATCGCTGGCTGCCCGAAACGGTCGAAGATTGGCATTGGGGCAGAGTTCATTTCGCCGATTCG
>SXVE01000258.1 GCA_005790265.1 Acidobacteriota bacterium
ACATCGCCATCACTTTGTTGCCGCCGACGTTATGACCTTGCGCGTCCCAAATGAATTTTCTGGACGAAGCAAACGCGAAATCGCGCACGTTGTCGGCTTTGAAAATCCACGTTTTTTTGCCGGTCGGTTTGCTCGCTTCGTTCGCTTTGGCTTCTTCATTCGTGATAATTTTGAGCGGCTCTTTCGCGGTTTCGGCTTGTTTCAAACGCTGAATCTGCGCGGCGGTCAAAACTTCGCGCGGGTTTTGCAAAACGCCGGTCGCCGAGACGACGTGATCGTTCGGCGTCGTAATTCTGACTGTATAATCGCCGAATTCGAGTGTGAATTCGCCCGAGCCGAGAAACTGCGTGTGCTGCCAGCCCTGATAATCGGTATAAGCAGCCATGCGCGGGAAAAACTGCGCCATTTCGTAAAGATAATTGCCGTCGCGCGGAAAATATTCGTAACCGGCGCGTCCGCCGAAAATGCGCTGATTGTTGATCGCGTAATTCCAATCAACCGAAAAAACAAACGTGCCGCCGGGAGCGAGCGGCGTCGGCAGTTCGACGCGCAGCATCGTTTCGTTCAGCATATTTTTGAGCGCATTGCCGCGCTGATCGCGAACCGACGTGATATTCACTCGTCCGTCGTAAGTTCGCGCGGCGAGCTGTTCGACGGCGCCGATGGGCAAACCATTTTCGCCGGTAAAATTCGGCGCGGTTTCGGTTTTTTGTTCGAGCGAATCTTTGGCGAAAAGATTCTGGTCAATTTGCAGCCAGACGTAATTTAAAGTGTCGGGCGATAAATTTTTATACGTGATCGTTTCCTTGCCGATAATGCGCTGATTGGCGTCGTCGAGTTCGACATCAATCACGTAATCGGCGCGCTGCTGCCAGTAACGAGCGCCGGGCGCACCCGAACCGGTGCGGTAATCGTTCGGCGTCGGCAAATCTGCTTCGAGCTGTTTGAATTTGTCGGACGGCTTGGATTTCGACTGCCCGAAGGCGAAACAGACCGAAAGCAAAATTAAAAATACTGCGGAAATTTTACGCAAAGACACTTTTGTTTTTCTCCCTTTTTTGTTGAATGATAACGGTTGATGCGCTCTCTCAAAATCACAAATGCCACGCAGCAATCTTTGTTACGGTTTCGTTAAGTTTCGTTGATAATCGCCGAAAAATCAATTGATAACAAAGCCCGATTTTTATTCGGTTAAAACCGACGCGGCGGCAGAATACAACGCGTCCGTTTTTTCTCTCGTCTAAAAATGCGGTAAGCTGTTCGTTAACTTTCTCTCCACCCGTTCTTGAAGTATGAAAAAAATCATTTATCTTTTCGCCATCATTTTCGCTTTTTCTTTTGTTATAAGCGCTCAGGTTCATTCGGATGCCGCGCTGCGGCGCATCGTTCAGCAGGACGCCGCGACACGCGACGCGAGCGGCAAATTGCCGACTTTAACCGCCGCCGAACACGCGCTGCGCGCCGATGTTTATTCAACGAATCGGCAGTTTCCGCAGGCGCGCGAACATTGGCAGAAAATTCTCGATGTTTACCCGAACGATGCGGTCATTCCGAAAACTCTGTTCGGCATCGCGCGTTCGTATATGTGGGAACGCGAATACGACAAAGCCGTGTTCTGGTTTGACCGTTTGACCGGCGATTACATCAACACGAAAGACGGACGCGAAGGCTTGGCGTTCAAAGGCGCGAGTTACGTGCGAATGAACAAACACGCCGAAGCCGCGCGCACCTACGAGCAGTACATCACGATGTTTCCGACCGGCGAGCGCGTCGAAACTTCGTTTTTGAATTTGATCGAAAGTCTGCGCGAAACGAAACGCTACGACGACGCGAATTGCTGGGTCGAGAAAGTCAGACAAAGATTCGCGGGAATGGCGATAGAAACCAACGCTCTGCACGCGCGTCTGCGAATGGAACTGCATCGCCAGAATTACGCCGAAGCCGTGCGCGCCGCCGATGTTTTATTAAATCGCCGCAATTTTGCGAACGCGATGGCGAGCGCCGATGAAGTGAAATTCCTAAAAGGTTTGGCGCTCGAAAAGTTGAATCGCAAAGCCGAAGCGATTGCGGTTTACTCTTCGATTCCCGACAGCTTGAATTCTTATTACAGCGGTCTCGCGTCGGAAAAACTCGAAAAGTTGGGCGGCAATGCCGGAGAAATTCGCCGCACGGCGAGCGTCTCGGCGAATATGACCAACACTTACCCGGTGATGTTTCGCACGGAACTCATCCGCTCCGCCAAATCGCGCGGCATTGATCCGCGCTTCGTGCTCGCGATTATGAAACAGGAATCGAGCTTTCGCGCCAATGCCAAATCGCCCGCCGCCGCGCGCGGTCTTCTTCAGCTCGTTTACGACACCGCCGTCAAATACAATCAAAAAGCCGGTTACAGCAATTTTCAGGCGGACGACCTTTATCAACCCGCCGTTAACATCGCCATCGGCAGTGTTTACATCGCCGATCTGAAAACCCAATTCGGCGGAATGTACGAAGCCATCGCCGCCAGCTACAACGGCGGCGAAGACAACGCCGCGCGCTGGTTGGAGCGCAGCCGCCCGAAAGAACCCGGCGTATTCGCGTCCGAAGTCGGTTTCGCCGAATCGAAAAACTACGTCTTCAAAGTGATGAACAACTACCGCGTTTATCGCGAACTTTACACGGAAGATTTGCTAAGAAGATAACTTTTCGTAAAACAGACTACTTCACCGAAAAAAGCGAACCAATTGACATTGACGTCAATTGATTCGCTTTTTTCTATTTAAAATCGGTTGTTTGAGCGATGTTGATTAATCGTCAAAATAATAATCTTCGTCATCAGAATCGTTTCTCCGGCTGCGCAGAAACGCAAAAAGCGCGGCACCGGCGGCGACGGCGATGACGGTGTTGGTGATTAAATTCGCGCGGTTGTGTTTCCAGTCGGCTTTTAAGCCCAGTTCTTCAAAAACGTTCGGAACGTGTCCGTGCGCCAGATCGCTGACGACGCCTTCGATCATTCCGACGCGGTCGGCGAGCATCAGCGGAACCCAGTGAGCATAACTGTTTTCGCTGAAATCGAATGCGGCGCGGCGAATCATTCCGCTGACTCCGCTCGGCGGCGTCGAAGTGCCGAAAACGCTCGACAAATTCGGGCGTTCGTTGGAATGCAGAATTTCAACGTTCGCGATTTGCTGCGGCGGACGTTCCCAGCTGTAACCGGCGTGTTCGGCGTTGTTGCGAACCTTCATCGGATAAGCCGGATCGTTTTCCGGATCGGCATCAATGCCCCAGCCTTTCACCTGCGCCGGATCAATCGTCCGGTTTTCGATGCTTTTCTTTTCGAGTTCCATATCTTCGTGTTCCATTTTCGCGATTTCCTCCTAAATTCCGGCGGACGGCGGAATGAGCACCGGTTTGATGCAGCCGTCGAGTTTGGTTGAAAACATTCGGTACGCTTCGGCGACTTCTTCGAGCGGGACGCGGTGCGTAATCATCGCTTTCGGGTCGAGCACGCCGTTTTTGACGTGTTCGATCAGGCGCGGCAAAAGTCGTTTGACCGACGCCTGATTGCCGCGCAGCGTCAAACCTTTGTTGACGACGTTGCCGATTGGCACGAGCGTGCCGATTGGTCCGTAAACGCCGACGATAGAAACGATGCCGCCTTTTTTCACCGAGTTAATCGCCCATTGCAAAGCCGTCGCCGCGCCGCCCATCAAATGCAGTTGTTTGCCCATCAAAGTCTGCATCGCGCGTCCGGTCGCTTCCGCGCCGACCGCGTCAATCACGACATCAGCACCGAGCCAATCGGTTGTTTTTTTGAGAAACACGACGACATCGCCGAGTTCTTTATAATTGTAAACTTCGGCAGGGCAATAATCTCTGGCGAATTCGAGCCGGTATTCGACGTGGTCAATCACGATCACGCGTCCGGCGCCGAACAGCCACGCGCAGCGCGCCGCCATAATTCCCACCGGACCGGCACCAAACACCACAACCGTGTCGCCTTTCTGAATGCCGCCCATTTCCGCCGCTTGATATCCGGTCGGCGTCACGTCGGTCAGCATCACGGCGTCGTCGGCGTCCATCCAATCGGGAATAATCGTCGGGCTGACATCGGCATAGGGAACGCGCACGTATTCGGCTTGTCCGCCGTCGTAGCCGCCGCCCGTGTGCGAATAGCCGAAAATTCCGCCGACCGCCGTCGCTTCCGGATTCGATTCGTGACAATTGCCGTACATTTCCTGCTGGCAAAACGCGCATTTTCCGCACGCGATATTAAACGGGACGAGCACGTGATCGCCGGTTTTCAGTTTTTCAACGTTCGTGCCGACTTCTTCGACGATGCCGCAGACTTCGTGCCCGAACGTCATTCCCGGACGCGTGTCCGGCACCGAGCCGTTGTACAAATGCAGATCCGAGCCGCAAATACACGAACGCGTCACGCGCACAATCGCGTCTTGCGGATGCAGAATCTTCGGTTCCGGTTTATGGTCAATGCGAACTCTTCGCGGTCCGCGATAATTCATTGCAAGCATATCAATCGTTCCTCTGTTTTAATTTTTAGCGCGCAAAAAACTTATAAAAAACTTTAGTTAACAAACTTGCTCAAGTTTTACGCTGCGAATAAATAATAAAGCGCGCGCGATGATTACTATGTCTGCTTTCCGACAAAACGAACGATTTTCGCTTGCCGAATGCTTTTTTTTTACGGTCGCAAAATCCTGGCGTGGTTTTCCGTCGTCTCAACCCGAAGCCGCGCATCAGAGCGGGTTAAATTTCCGATGTTTGCGGCTTTTCCGTTCGCGCTATCGGCGATGCGTAATCGGTAAAATGCATTTGTTCGCTTGTCGAATAGAAAAAAAGCTTGTCATAAAAGGAAAATTAAGCTATTTTTTTCAAGGGCATTCCGCTTTTGAACAAGTTTTTACTTCTGCTTATTCACGGTTCACACCAAAACAAAAATCAG
>SXVE01000259.1 GCA_005790265.1 Acidobacteriota bacterium
CACGCCCTGTCCCGCGCCGCGAAATTTCAGCACATACATTCCATCGTCATCAGCTTCGACAATCGCGGGTAAACTTCCGCCTTCGCGTAGTGGCGTTACGTATCTGGTTGTTTTAACGGTGCGCAAATTTTTTATTAAATCTGACATTAAAAAGATTTGATTTTGAATTTTACTATGGAGATTTTTTTATTAGTTGAAATTCTTGTTGTAAGTTTTCACAAAGATAACCAATTACATAATCTTTGTGCGTTGTTATTTCAATATCTTGATTTTCTTCTAATTCTTCAAGTATATCGTTTAACTTCATCCATAATTCACTCTCTTTATATTTTTCGTATGGAAACATAAATCAACCTTCTAATATTTTTTGTAATGATAACGGCAGGAAATAATCAGCAGCGCGTCTTTTTCGATTCGGTAAACGAGACGATGTTCGCTGTTGATGCGGCGTGACCAGCAGCCGGACAAATCGCCTTTGAGCGGTTCCGGTTTACCGATTCCCTGAAAACCGTTGCGCTGCGCGTCTTTAATTAAATCGTTGAGGCGTTTGAGGAGCTGCGGCTGTGCGTCCTGAAACCAGAGATAATCCGCCCACGCCGAATCGGTAAAGGTGAGTTTCATTTTTCGATCAATTCTCGCTCGACGGCTAAACCTGCATCAGCTTCGGTTAACGACTTTCGCAAATGCTCGGCGTTGGCAGGATTCGATAAAAGGTAAATCGTTTCCTGCCAAGAATTAAATTCACGTTCAGAAATTAAAACGGCTTTGTTTTTCTCATCGAGCATAATTAAAACCGGCTCGGCATCATCTTCGACCTGTCGAATTAAATTTTCCAAATTTTGTTTCGCTGAAGTCGCTGTCGTCGTGTTCATAATGCGCATAGTTTAGCACAAAATAAAACGGGCGATTGAAGAAATATTCAATCGCCCGTCAATCAAAACCGGATTTATTTTACATATGAATCGTCAAATCGTGAACGCCTTCGGCGGCTTCCATCATTGATTCGGAAACGGTCGGGTGCGCGTGGATCGTGTTGGCGATTGATTCGGCGGTCGCTTCGTGCGACATCGCGACGCAGGCTTCGGCTAATAATTCCGTCGCGTGCGGTCCGATCAAGTGGACGCCGAGAACTTCGTCGTATTTTTTGTCGGAAACGATTTTGATGAAACCGTCGGTTTCGCCCAAAATCCTCGCTTTGCCGCTTGCCGAAAACGGGAATTTGCCGACTTTAACATCGTAGCCTTCTTCGCGCGCTTTGGCTTCGGTCAACCCAACCGACGCGACTTCCGGATCGCAATATGTGCAGTTCGGAACTAATCGGTGATTGATCGGTTCGACGTGGCGACCGGCGATGCGTTCGACGACGAGACAGCCTTCTTTTGATGCGAGATGCGCGAGCCATGCGGTGTCAATCACGTCGCCGATGGCGAAAACGTTCGGCTCGTCGGTTTCGCAATATTCGTTGACTTTGATCGTGCCGCGCGGGTTGATGACGACTTTCGTGTTTTCAAGTCCGAGATTTTCGAGATACGGCATTCTGCCAATCGCTACCAAAAGCATTTCGGCTTCGAGAACGACGTCTTTGCCTTTTGAATCTTTGCCCGAAACTTTAACGCCTTTTTTCGATTTTTCGAGCTTGTCTATTTTCGTTCCCGTGAGACATTTGATGCCGCGTTTTTTGAAACTTCTTTCGAGTTCTTTGGAAACTTCGGCGTCTTCAAGCGGAACAATTTTGTCCATTAATTCGACGACCGTCGTGTCGCAGCCGAAGCGCGAATAAACTGACGCGAATTCGACGCCGACCGCGCCCGAACCGAGCACGACCATTGATTTCGGAACCGTGTTTAATTCCAAAATTTGATCGGAATTAACGACCTGTTTGCCGTCCGTTTCAAAACCGGGAATCGGACGCACGACCGAGCCGGTCGCGATAATGATGTTTTTCGTTTCAATCGTTTCGGTTTTGCCGCCTTCGAGCGCGACTTCGACTTTGCCTTTGCCGGCGATTTTGCCGAAGCCGTTGAAAACCGTGACTTTGTTTTTCTTCATCAAATACGAAACGCCCGCCGAGTTTTTGGCGACGACGCCGGATTTGTATTCCTGAACTTTCGCGAAATCGTAAGAAAGATTTTCGACTTTCAAACCGAAATTTTCAAAATGCTGCGCTTTTTCGTAAAGATGCGCCGATTGCAGCAAGGCTTTCGTCGGAATACAGCCGCGCAAACCGCACGTTCCGCCGAGGCGCGCGTCTTTTTCTTTTTCAACGAGCGCGACTTTCAAACCGACCTGCGCGCCTCTGACGGCGGCAACGTAACCGCCGGGACCCGAACCGATAATAACCACGTCAAATTGTTCTGCCAATGTTTTATCTCCGTATATTAAAATAATTTTGTAATGCCGATAAAGATATTATAGAAACTTAAACTGTTTCAAGCTAGTTGCGAGTCAAAACTTGGACTAAACTGTAAAACTTATGGAACATTCAAAAGAATTTGAAAAACTCGTCGCTGATATAAAATCAAACGTGACGGAAATTTCCGTCGCCGAAACATTGGAAAAAGTGAAAAACGGCACGACTTTGATTGATGTGCGCGAAGACAACGAATACGCGGCGGAACACGCGCAAGGCGCGACGCATATCGGGCGCGGCGTGATCGAGCGCGACATCGTTCATCAATTTCCCGACAAAAATCAGGAATTGATACTTTACTGCGGCGGCGGTTATCGTTCGGCGCTTGCAGCGGACAATTTGCAGAAAATGGGCTACACGAACGTGCTTTCGATGGCGGGCGGTTGGACGGCGTGGACGGAAGCGGGCGCGCCGACCGAAAAATGATCGCTGCAAAAAACGACAAATAGAACAGAGAAGATGAAGACAAAAGCGGTAAAACGCGCATTGAAACGGAAAAAGCACGGCTTGGCACGGAATAATTTTTTCTTAAAGAGCAATTTCCTTAAGACAAATCCGTGAAACTCCCTGCTTTTTCCGTTTTAATGCGCGTTTTATTCGCGTGATTTTACGGCGCGTTTTTAGTTTATTGCGGTAGCGCGATGAAATTCAACTCAAGCAAATTTTCGCTGACCGAGATGACCAAGCTGTTTTGTTCAAACTGAAATTGTTTGGCTTTTGCGCTCAGAATGTAAACTTCTCCGGCGGTGACGTCAGAGAATCGGTAGTAGCCGAACGCGCTGCTCATCGCGGTGCGCGCGATGCCTTTGGAGTCGGTCAGAGTAACGATGACGTTGCGAATGCCGCGCCCGCTGCTCGTCAGAATTCTACCGCCGATGTTTGCCGGTGCTGCCGTCGGCGCGAGCGGCGCGGCGGTGAAAAATCCGCTCTGCACCGCATACGGCGGATTGCTCGCGTTGTTTCCGGCAACCGCCTGACCGATTGCGCCGGTGATCGAATAAACGTTGCCAGTCGAATCGGTGCTCGTGCCGCCGCCGCCCGCAATCACCGCTTGATCGAGTTTGTAAACGCCGCCGGTCGCCACCTGCGCGTTTGCCGTGACGGTCAAAGTTAAAAGTAATCCGATAAAAATTATTTTGTTCATAAATTTCTCCTAAATCTTCGAATATCCGATTTGTTCTCATTCGCGCAAATTCATTTCAGTTTTCCCGAGATTAAATTACGGGCGCAGAATGATCACTCGGACTGTCTGTGCCGGAACAGAATTGTTTGTATTGAGCGTGTTACAAAAACTGATTACCGCCGTTCCCGCCGTCGTGTAAGTAGTCGGTCGAACGTAAATGCCGACGGGCGTGGTGTTCGCCAAATAAACATTTACAATATCGCCCACCTCGCCGAATCCGTTGAGAGAGAGTGTCGCGCAGCCGTGCGCGCCTAATGACAATGCGGGCAAAGCGACGGTCGAATTCAAAACGGCGATGTCCGAAAGCCGTAAAGAGCCGTCGGCAATTTGCGCGCCGCCAACTGAATCGTTGGCGAGCGTCCCGCTGATCGTGCCGGTAGCGGTGATATTGCCGCCGACCGTCAGATTGCCCGAACCGTCGAGCCGCATTCGCTCGGTCGCGCCGTTCGTGCCGTTCACCCACCGATAACCGATGTTTGCGCGAAGTTCCATTCCGTCAATCGTCGAGTTGTAAAGTATGCCGTGATTGTTATCGTTGCTGGCTTTGAGCCGCAAAAAATTGTTGTTCATCGCGGCGCCGCCGCTTCCGGCACTGAAAAGGTTGGCGGAAACGGTGCTGCTGAAAGTTTTGTTGCCGCCAACGGTCTGCGCGGTCGTCGTGTCAACGAAGTTTTTCGTCGAACTGCCCGTGCCGCCGTTGGCGATTGCCACGATTCCGCTCACATTTCCGGCGGTCGTTGCCGTCGTCGCCGACTGTGCCGTCGTCGCGCTCGCCACCGTGCCGGTAACTTTTGCGCCGTCCACCGAATTGATCTGCGCGTTCGTCACACATCCGACGCAGTTTGCCGAAAGTCCGTCCGCCGTTTTCGCGCTTAACGATTGAATAGAAAAAGGCGCGGCGGTTAACTGTTGGCGTGGCGTTAAAGTCGTGTAACTCGTGTCCGCCGGATGCTTGACGGCGATTTCCAGAAACCGATTCGCGCCCGATGCAAACGGACTCGCGCCGAAATCGAGCGAGACGGTAAAAATGCCGTTGGCGACATTGACGGCGTTTCTGGTCGCCGCCGCGCCGATCTGATTGCCGCCGGTTTCCGCGTCATACAGCGCGAATCCCAAATCATAAACGCCGTTCGCCGCCGCGCCGCCGTCGGTCAATCTGCCCTGATAAGTGAACGCCGACGTTTGCGCCTTCGCCGCGCCGCTGAATACAGCGGTCAAAAGAAAAAGCGCCAATACTGCCGAAACGCGTCGGCAAACTTTATGTGTTTGTTTCATTATTTTATTTTTTGGATTGTGGAAAGTGAATTTTGTTGCAGAACAACCCGGTTATACTTTCCGCAATCCGCTTAATGCAGCCTGTTTTCTAATTTCCGCCGCTTTTTTGTTACGCGCTAAATCTGAATGCGATTGAACTTACGAACAAATTTCGTTTTGCCGTCAGGCGGCGAAAAGTCGCTTTGCGGCTATTTCGCGCCGTTTTATTTTTGCCTGCAAGCCGGCGCGTAGAGACATTTGTTTTTATCCGCGTTGGATTTAACCTGCTCAATCTGCGGACGGTTGTCTTCGGCGAACTTGTCGCGGCGAATGCCCGTTATCTGCCACGAAACTTTGACGTTCGGTTTGTCCGTCTTGATTTTGAACCGGTTGCCTTTGATTTCTTCCAAAATAATCGCCTGCGCGAATGTGCCGATGACGGTCAATTGATAACGAAAATCGCGATTCAGCGCTTCAAAATAATCGGGCATCGTGACCGTCGCTTCACCGTTGGCGTCGGTCGTTGCGTTGCCGTCGTAGATGTTTTTCATATCCGGCGATTCGATTGACGTATAAGTCAAAGTTTTATTCAAAGGATCGAGCGGATGATCTCTTTTGAAGTTTGTGGTGTTCGCCGTCAGCGCGCCGAAAATTTGCAAACCGGAATCGGTAACGCGCACGCGTTCACCGGAATTAGTGTAAAGACTGACCTGCCCGTTGGCATTACTGAACAATCCACCGTCTTCGTCGCCCGTGTCGCCTTTAAACGAATAACCGTTGTTGTTCGCTCCATACGCGCCGGGCGCGCCGCCGCGCGCTTGAAAGCCGTTGCTCGTCGTTTTGTTGGCGGTCGTGTCGCCGCTGAAGTTGCCGTTGACCGCTGACAAATTGCCGCCGAGTGTGCCGTTACCGCTAATGTTAAAATTGCTGTTCGCCTGTCTCGCTGTCGAATTCTGGATATAATTTGCGCTGCCGGCGGGAAGCGTCGCGGTGAGCGTTCCGTTGACCGTCAGATTGTTGAGCGTTCCGTCGCCGTTGATTTTGAAGTCGAAATCTTGAATTTCGGAAAGGCTGGAGTGCAGATAGTTCGTGGCGTAGCGACCGCCGAGCCGTGAGGAGTTTTCCGATTTTTGAGCATAGACGGCGGCTGGCGCATCCGCCACCGGCTGGCGCGGCGCGAGCGTCGTATACGCGCCGGAACCGCCCGCCGGTCTAACGCTGATTTCAAGATATGATTTCGCGCCGCCCGCGAAGGATTCAGCATCGAAATCGAGCGAAACAGTAAAAGTTCCGTTCGCCAACGGCGTATTGGGTGCGGAAATGACATTGCCGACTGCCGCGCCGCCGGTCAGCCGGTTATACAAACGAAATTGCAAATCATAATTGCCCGTCGCCTGTGCGCCGCCCGCCGTCAGTTTGCCTTGATAAGTGATGGTTCCGGTGCGGCACGGCGGAGATTCGACGCTGATCTGCACACTGTTTCCGTCAAGATGCCAGATAACATAATTAGTATCCGGTGACGGCAGAAAACTTACGACGAAAATATTATGATTGATCGTTCGGATCGGACTGTAAACGGCATCTCCCGGATAGAAAACGGTCGGCTGATCAACACCGCTGAGATTCGGCTCAAAGTAGTTATTGGGTCCGACGGGAATGGTTTTGACAACATACTGAGCAGGTGTAATATAACCCATTCGGGCTTGCAATTGTCCGCTCGCCTGGTCAAATGTTATGCAGTCCACAATCGGAATCAGCTTCGTCGCATCCTGCGCGGCAACGGGCAAAGCGCAAAAAATCGCCGCCATAAAAATCAGCAGAGCCGCACGGCAGGTTAAAATTAAAACTTGTTTCATTAAATCACTCCAATACTTCAGAATTAGACGTTTTCTCCAAATAATTTAATCGCAAACAATCGAGAAAACCGCTCATTGAAAAGAAGTAATTACAATGCCGCCGCGCAATTGCTCGTTCTCGGTGTTAAAATCATCATCGCTATTGATTAATCTCCAAATTGATGCAGTCGTTTCGCCTGTCTCGCTAATGTCTTCGCCGAAGCCAACTTCTCGCAATTTAATAAAAGCATCGGTAGCGCAGAAACGACGCCGTGCCGTTGCTGCCGCGCTCGATTTTGGCTCAACCGAGAATCGGCTGAATCTGCGCTCGCGCCGCCTGCGCGCCGCCGAAAATCAGCAGCAAAAATGTTGCCGCAATAATGTTTCTCAAGATGTTTTTTTTGTTCATAACTTCGCCGATAAAACACGCTTGCCGCCCGCTCGTTTCTAAATTTTCTCTGTCTCCGCCAAGTTTTTACTGCAAAGTTGTTGATTTCCAGCCCGCCGCGATACAGACGTAGAGCCTGCCGTTCGCCGAATCAACTTTCATTCGCCCGCGCGTCTGATTGCTGCACTCGGCATCGGGCGGCGCGCCGTTTGTCAACGGCAGTTGCACATAACCGCCGGAGACGTTGGTCGCGTTAACTGCATTCGTTACGGTTCCGGTAATCGTTCCGGTAACGGTTAAATCGCCGGTGATCGTTTGCGGATTGTAGCCGTCGCCGGCTTTGCGAATGAAACCTTCGCTGCTCACGCCGCCGAGCAGATCGGCGTTCGCCGCCGCCTGCGCTCTGATCGCGTAAGGCGTTGCCGTCAGCGGCTGGCGCGGCGCGAGCGTCGTATATGCGCCCGTCGAAGTTCCGGCGCGCACCGCGATTTCGAGAAACAAATTGCCGCCGTCGAGCATAGCGGGCAGAATGCCGAAATCGAGCTGAACGGTGAAAATTCCGTTCGTCACCGGCACGTTTTCGAGGGCGAGCGTCGCGCTTTTCGACGCGCCGCCGGTCGCCGCGTCGAACATCTGAAAGCGCAGATCATACTGTCCGCTTGCCGCCGCCGCGCCGTCTTTCAAACTGCCCTGATAAGTGAATGTTCTGGTGTTGCCGCCCGCGTCGCTGCACGGAAAAACCGTCTGCGCCCGCGCGGTCGCTTCCTCGATGCCGAGAACCCAAGTTTCATTCTGTGCGTTCGGCATCACGATGGACACGACGCGATGATGCACGCCC
>SXVE01000260.1 GCA_005790265.1 Acidobacteriota bacterium
AAACGGAAAAAGGAAATGGGACGCGGATGAACACGGATTCAGCGGGATTTTCACGGATTTAATTTTAATAAAAAGATTTATCAGCGAAAATCCGCTTGACCCGCGTTTATTTGCGTCCCATTTCCTTTTCTGTTCTTCATCAGCTATTTCATTTCATCGCTCAAAACTCTGCCGTCTTTCAAAATCACCTGCCGCTGCGCCATTTCCGCCAAGTGCTGATCGTGCGTGACGAGAACGAGCGTGACATTATTTTGGCGGTGCAGATTCGTCATCAAGTCAAAAATATGCGCGCCGTTTTTCGAGTCGAGATTGCCGGTCGGCTCGTCGGCAAGCAGAATTTTCGGCTGATTGGCAAAAGCGCGCGCGATGGCGATGCGCTGCTGTTCGCCGCCCGATAATTCGGTCGGATAATGATGTCCGCGATTAGTTAAATCAACGTCATCAATCAATTTTTCGGCTCGCTGCCGCGCATCTTTTAAGCCGAGAATTTCCATCGGAATCATAATATTTTCAAACGCCGTCAAACTCGGAATTAAGTGAAACGACTGAAAGATAAAGCCGATTTTCTCGCTGCGCAATGTAGCGAGTTCGTCTTCGCTCATTTCCGTGACGTTCGCGCCTTCAACTAAAATTGCGCCGGAGCTCGGCGCGTCCAGACCGGCGATTAAACCGAGCAGCGTTGATTTTCCGCTGCCCGACGCGCCCGTGACGGCAACGAATTGTCCTTCGGGAACGGCGACCGAAACATTGTCGAGAATCGTCAGGTTTTCCGCGCCCGAACGAACGGTTTTGGTAATATTTATTAGTTCGATCATAAATTAATCTTTTTCGCCAAAAGCTCTTTAGATGAAATTAGTCTGCGCGAATTTGCGGCTTATTTCTATTCACAATTTGCGATTTGCGGTTTACTATCAATATATCCTGCGAAAATGACGCGAACAAGTTCGGCAAAAATCGCATCAAAATAAACGACTGCACAACACGCGAATTTAATTTTCAATATGCACTATATTATTCGATTGACGGTATTTTTAAGTTTCACTCTTTCGATGGTTTTACTCGGCGGCGGCTGCGACGTTTCGACTGCCGAAAAGCAATTTGCGGGCGATCCGAATAAACCGCTCGTGCTGCCGCAAACCGTTAGCGCGCAGCCGAAAATCGTTGCGTTCGGCGACAGCCTGACCGCCGGTTTCGGTTTAACGGAAAAAGAATCTTACCCGTATCTTTTGCAGCAGAAATTAAAAGCCGACGGTTTTAATTACGAAGTGCTGAACGCGGGCGTTTCCGGCGACACGTCCATCGGCGGAACCGAGCGAATTGATTGGGTTTTGGAACAGGAAAACGTGCGGATTCTGATTCTCGAACTCGGCGCGAACGATCTTTTGCGCCGAATGCCGGTTGACCGGATGAAGCGCAATCTGGCGACGATCATCGAAAAAGCGAAAGCGAAAAACGTGCAGGTTCTGCTGTGCGGCATGCTCGCGCCGCCAAACGTCGGAGCCGAATATCAGCGCCAATACGTCGCGGTTTTTCCCGATTTAGCGGAAAAATACCAAGTTGAATTTCTGCCGTTCCTGCTCGAAAACGTCGCGCTCGACAGCAAACTCAATCAAGCCGACGGCATTCATCCGAACGCGGAAGGCGCGAAGATTATGACCGACAATATTTATAGAGAATTAAAACCGATGCTGGCTAAATAACAAAAAGAGCGCGTCAATTCGAGCGTAAAACCGCCGCATTTTTATTGACGCGCTCTTTTTTGTCGAGTTTGGCGAGAAATCAAGAAACCGTTTGAATAAAACGATGCATTCCCTGCGTTTCGAGTTTCAAAAGAGCTTGGTAAGCCGCTCGAAAAGAACTTTCCGTCATCGTCGCATTCCACATTTCCCCGAATTGCGCCGAATCAAGCAGTTTGTCGCCGTAGCCGAGCGATTTATAAAGACTGTTTGTTTTGTCGTAAAAAGCTCTGCCCAAATCTTGATAGCCGATTTTCAATCCCGAAACAGTGCCGACGCCCTGCGGCGAAGCTTTGACGTTCGTATATGGTTTCGGGTAACTGTCAGTGCCGGGAAGCGCGCTGATGCCGGTTTTTTTGCCTTCGCCGCCGCTTGCGCCGTAACCGCCGGCGACGCCGTAATTAAAAGTTTGCGTGTAATCCAAATCCATAATAATCCGCAAATATAAAAGCAGTTCGATTTCCATCGCGACCGTTGATTCTTTGACAAAAGATTTCGACGGCGGATTGGCAAATTTCGAGGCGGTTAATTTTCTCACCGCTTCTTCGCGCTGCGGAGCCGTTAATTTCGGATTGCTGAACAGGCTGCGCGCCGTGTCCCGATACTTTAAATAACATTCGTTGACGAAACCCATCAGCGAAGTCAAAACTTTTATTTCGGTCAGCCATTCCTGGGTTGAAGGAAAACTCGCCGTTGTTTGTTCAAATAAATTTTTCGTCTGCGTATCAAGCAAATTCGCGCCGGTGTCCCACAATCCGCCGACCACAAAATTAGCGACTTTGTTGGTGGACGCGAAATGAGCGACGTTAAAAGCCTTTTCCCAGTTTTTATTACAGATGACGCTCAATCCTTTTTCTGCAACAACGGCTTTCCACGCCGTTTGCGCGAAAACGTGTGTGAGAACGCCGCCCGAACAAATGCTCAGCGCCAGCAATCCGTATTCGGCTTTGTTGGCGTCGAGTTTGTCCTGCGCGCCTTTGGTCGCCTTAAATTGCGCGATGGCGGACGCATAGGCATTGGCATACGGAAAAGCCAAATAGGTCGTCCATTTTTCCTTCATATCGTTGCTGTTTTCGAGAATTGTAGATAGTTCAGCCATTTTTCCCTCCGCTGTTTACTGTTAATTTATCAACAAATTGACAAAGATTATTTGTTCTATTGAAAATATTGATTCGCAATAAAACCCGAAACGGCACGTGAATTTTTATAAAATGATGCCGCATTCATCTGAAATCAGGAGAGTTTTTACACGTCAGGCTTTTCGGGGCATTTGAAAACAGCGTCCGTGCAAAAAAAATACAAAAAAATGCGCGCTTTTTTACGGAGCAAAGACGCAGCAGCAACGAATTTTTTGCGTTAAAAACGGCGTCATTTTCGGTTTATTTAACAAACGCTTTACCGGTTAATATTTCAGCGCCTATTCTTTATCCGAAATTATTCGCCGCCGGAAAATCGTTTCGTTAGAAAAAAAACCAAAAAAATCTCGCCGCGTCGCCGGATTTTACCTTTTTGCGGTAATCTTTTAACTGAAAATTCAGAAGAAGGGAAAAACAAAAATGAACGTAACACATCTCGAATGCGCCAACTGCCACAAAATTTACGAAGCCGGAAAAATTCACAATCTTTGCGTTGAATGCGGAAAACCGCTGCTCGTGCGCTACGATTTGGCAAAAGCCGCCGAAACTTTAACAAAAGAATCGCTCAAAACACGCGCCGAAAATCTGTGGCGTTACCGCGAAGTTTTGCCGGTTGAAAACGATGAAAATATCGTCAGCTTCGGCGAAGGTTTCACGCCGATTTTTAAGATTGACCGAATTGCCGCGACGCTGCCGCTCAAATTAAATCTCTACATCAAAGACGAATCAACCAATCCGACGCAGAGTTTTAAGGCGCGCGGAATGGCGGCGGCGGTTTCGATGGCGAAAGAACTCGGCATCGAAAAAGTCGCCGCGCCAAGTGCGGGAAACGCGGGCGGCGCGCTTGCCGCTTACGCTTCGCGCGCCGGAATTGCCTCGTTTATTTTTATGCCGCGCGACACGCCGCGCGCTAATATTATCGAATGCGAACAAACCGGCGCAAACGTTACTCTGGTTGACGGACTGATTACCGACTGCGGAAAAATCGTCGCCGAACGCAAGGAAGCCGAAGGCTGGTTCGACGTTTCGACTTTGAAAGAACCGTATCGCGCCGAAGGCAAAAAAACGATGGGTTACGAACTCGCCGAACAATTCGGCTGGACGCTGCCCGACGTGATTCTTTACCCAACCGGCGGCGGAACCGGCTTGATTGGAATGTGGAAAGCGTTCGACGAAATGGAACAAATGGGCTGGATTGACGCGAAACGCCCGCGAATGGTCACGGTTCAATCAATCGGCTGCGCGCCCATCGTCAAAGCGTTTCACGACGGCGAGCGATTTGCCGATGAATTTCCGAACGCGCACACGCAGGCTTCCGGTTTGCGCGTGCCGAAAGCGGTCGGCGATTTTTTGATTTTGGACGCTCTGCGCGAATCAAACGGTACGGCAATCGCCGTTTCCGACGAAGACTTAATCGCCGCCGTCAAAGAAATCGGCGCGGCGGAAGGCTTATTCTGCGCTCCCGAAGGCGCGGCGTGTCTGCCCGCTCTCCGAATGATGATCGAACAAAACTTAGTCGCGGAAAACGAATCGGTCGTCATTTTCAACACCGGCGCGGGCGTGAAATATCTCGAATGTTTTGAATAAAAACATTGAGAAGCGATTTCCAACGCTTTGCGCGTCGCTCTTTCAACAATTTTCGAGCCAAATTACGCCGTTTTTCATCGCTCGGAAATGCTTTTCTAGGGGTAAAAAATCGTACCCTCAAAAAAGAAAATCACTTTCTAGCGATGGAAAATCACTTCTGATTAATAAAAAATGATATTATTTCGCTCGAAAATCGTTTGAACTTTTCTAAATTTTCCTTGCATCAAATGAAATATGAAACTTAAAGGGAAAACTCAGACCGATATACTTATTTCGTTGTTGCTAATTTTAGTTTTCTCGACAATCTGTTTTGCTCAAACAAGAAAATCTAATGACGAGTCTGTTATTCCGGCGGATGTAAAGAAGCAAATTGTTAGGAAAGTATTAATTTACTATTTCAAACCAACAAATGGGAAAAAGACAATTTACCTCGCCATTGAAGGAATTCAGGAATCGTGGCTGCCGAAAATAAAAGGCTTTGAATTTCGGCTTTTTGATGCTCCACAATTTCCTTATGCTTATTATTCATTTGAAGAGAAACCTTTCCAAAAACAGCGTACTTTTGGTTTCAAATATGGATCGGGTGGTTCAGGCTTCAAAGGGGATATTTGGCAATTTCGTGTTTCAAAACAAACTGTGAAAATTTGGAAAAACAAAGATGATTGGTATGGTTCCAGTGGTGATGATTATGGTAGTGACCCGAATATTCTGCCGCCTCCGATAACCGAGCCACCGCCTCCTTTTACGCAGAAGAGAAAAATTCAGTAAACATTCATCAGCGTTTATAATTCATTTTTGAAAAATTCAAACTGAAATTTTTGGATCAGTTTCATTAAATTTTGTCGAGAATTCTCGCTTTTTTCGCTAAAAGCCGCGCCGGATGATTGGTGATAATCGCCGTGATGTTTCGTTGCGTCGCGCGATTTACCCAGAGCGGATTGTCCGCCGTCCAGATTGTGACGGGCATATTTAGTTTTTCGGCTTGGGCGATTAATTTTTGGCTGGCGAGCGAAAAATGGACGGAAAGCTGATCGGCTTTGAATCGGCGCGCGATTGCGGCGTAATCGGTTTGGCGGCGCAGAACGGTTGCTAATTTCGGCTCAAATAGCGCGGCGGTTTGCACTGGCGGACAATAACGCCGAACGTGCGGAATCGTTTCGAGCTGAAAACTTTTGACGATGATTTGTGGCAGCAGCGCAGGGAAATCGCTGATAATGCGGCAAACGATTTTTGCTAATTCTTCCGCGTCATTCGCGTAACACTTCAATTCAACGTAAATCAAACCGCGAAAATCATTTGAAGACAAAAAATCTAAAACTTCGGCAAGCGTTGAAATTGTTTCGGCGGCGAAATTTTCGTCTGCGCGATGCGGTTTGAAGTTGTTAAACCACGAACCGGCGTCAATTTCGCCGAGTTCCGCCGCCGTTAAATCTTTGAGAAACACATTTTTCCCGGCGATGCGGCGCAAGTCGGCGTCGTGAAAAACAACGGGAATTTTGTCTCTGGCAAGCTGCACATCAAATTCGACGCCTTCCGCGCCGTCGGCAATCGCCCGCCGAAATGCCGCGAGCGTATTTTCCGGCGCAACCGCCGAAGCGCCGCGATGCGCGATAATCAAAGGTTTCTGCATAAAAACGGTTAAACCGCGAAACACGCGAAAAGACGCAAAAAAGTAATGACATAAAAAGACAAAACAAGGAAAAAGTAAAACACTGACAAGTTTTTTTTGGCTTTTATTTCGCGTCTTTTCGCGTGTTTCGCGGTTAAAAATTCTTACTTTCTTTCGAGCACGAAAATTATTTTCGACCAGCCGATTGGTTCGGTGATCGGAAAGGTATAATCGCCGACGATGTTGAAATATTGACCGGCGACGCGGCGCACGTCTTCGAGCGGATGCGTTTTGAATTTGTATAAAATTTCGAGCACCGTTCCGACGAGCGACGGTTTGACCGGAATCAAAACGAGCCGCGCGCCCGTTTTCATCACGCGCGCCATTTCGCGCAAACCGGCGTCGAGCGGAACGTATTCCAAAACGCCGCACGTTACGAGCAAATCGAAAGTCGCGTCGGCAAACGGCAGCTGCAAAACATTGCCCTGCGCGAGCGCGATTTTTTCGCTGCTGATTTTTTCGTCCTTTTCAAATTCCTCGCGCGAAATCTTCAGCAAGTTTGACGATAGATCGAGCGCCACAATCTTTTTGAACGGAAAACCGGCGTCATAAAATCCCTGCGTGACGATTCCGGTTCCGCTTCCGGCGTCGAGCACGAGCGAATTTTCGTCCAGATTTAATTCAAACGAAGTCAGAAATTCCGCGACCGATTTGCGATAACGGTTGATTTTCATCAGCAAACCGTGCACGTCGGCGATTTGATCGTAGAAATTCTGCGTTTTCGATTTTTGTGTTTCCTGCTCCATTTCCAACATTTAAGAAATTACCAATACTCTGAAATTACAATTTATTTTTCGGCTAAAAGTTTGACGATCATCTCGCGCATTTCTTCGACGCGCGAATCGTTGGTTCCCGATTCGAGATAACGGACGACGCCTTTGCGATCAATCAAAACGGCGGTCGGAATCGCCGTCGCGCCGTAATTTATTTGATTCGCCTGACCGCTGGCGACGACGAAATCATAATTCAATTCGTGCTTTTTTCTAAAACTCGTTAATAATTCAAATTCGGCGGCGTTTTCCATTTTATCGCCGTATGTTCCGGCATAATAACGCGTCATTCCCAAAATCGTCAGCCCGTCTTTGGCAAAATTTTGCTGCCATTCTTTGAGATGCGGAAAAGTTTCGATACACGGCGCGCACCACGTCGCCCAGAAATCGAGCAGCACGACTCTGCCGCGCAAATCGGCGAGCGTCTGCGCTTGTCCGGGGAAAACTTTGTCCACGTCGGCAAGCTCCGGGGCGATTTCACCGAGAAGTTTATACTGTTTTTCGCGTCGTTTCAGCTTGTCGAGAATAAAATTCTGAACGGGTTTTTCGGCGAAATCTTTGGTTGTTTGCAGCTGAACGTCTTTGAAAGTTTCGAGCGCGAGCGGTTTGCGCTTCGTTTCGATTAAATACTTTATTTGCTGATCGGCGGCGTAATAATAAAAGCTCGGCGATTCGACGAAAACAGCGGTTTTGCGCAAATCTTCGAGCGCGGCGTCGGCTTCTTTTTGATTTTCCGCCGCGCGGTGAATTTCGTAAACGGTCATTCCGGCGTCTAAAAGTTCGTCCAAACCTTTGGCGCGCGAAGCCGAATCCTGAAACAGCGCTTTGGTCGCGCGCAGCGCTTCGGCGGCGTGCGCGGCGGCTTTCGTTAAATTATTCGCCGCGCGATAGTTTTTCGCCAGCTCGCTTTCCATCCGCGCTCGCTCGGTCAGTTTCGTCGGATCGGTCTTTAAATAATCTTTCAGCGTCAGCTCGGCTTCGTCAAATCTTTTTTGCTTGGCGGCGACAATCGTAATTATCGAGCGCGCGGTTTGTTTTTTTTCAATCGGAAAATTTTCCGCCGCTAAAACTTTGTCGAAATTTTCGCGCGCGCCGTCCAGATTTTCCGCAATCCAGTGCAGCAGTCCGGCGTAATAAAAATCTTCGCCGGTCAGATCAGCCAGTTTCGCCGCCGTCGCCGCATATTTCGCCGCCAATTGCTTTTGCTCGCGCACGGTTTGCAGCCGCAATTTTTCGCTGTACGGCATTTTTTTGCGCTCGTATTCGGCGAATTTTGTTTTCGTATAGCTGTTCGCTTCGTCAAACATTTGCCGCACGGTCAATGGCGCTAACGCATTCGCATCGGCGGAATTTGATTTCGGCGGAACGTTCGGATTAACGCGACCGGATTGCGCGGAAATGTTGAGCGTTAATAAAAAACACGCGAAAAATATAACTGTAAACCTGTGCATAAATTATGTTGCCGCCGCCGTTTTGAAGCGATTCGGGCTAAAAATCCGCAAATATTCGGAATCTTTGTTTTCCGCGATGCGCTCCGCGAGAATTTTCGCGGTCAAGGGCGCGAGCAGAATTCCGTTGCGATAGTGCGCCGTCGCGATAAAAAGATTTTTCGCTGCCGCAACCGCGCCCAAAACCGGCAAACCGTCAGCCGCCAGCGGACGCAAACCCGCCCACGTTTCGGCGATTTCCAAACTGGCGAGACTCGGCGAAATTTCCATTGCGACAGCGCGCAGAAACTCGGTTCCGGCGGCGGTAATGTTTTTGTCAAAACCGGCGTCTTCAACCGTTGCGCCGATTAAAATGCGCCCGTCGCGGCGCGGCACGAGATAACCGCGCGGACTGTAAATAACGCGCTCGAAAAGCCGTTTTGCCGTTTGAAAACCGATGATTTGCCCGCGAACCGGTTTGATTTCGGGCAGCGCGATGTCACCGCCGTTTTCGATGAGCGAAGTCCACGCGCCCGTTGCAAGCACGACCGCGTCCGCCGAAAAATCAGCGTCAACGGTTCGCACGCCGCCGATTTTTCCATTTTCGGTCAAAAGGCTTTTTACTTCCGCGTTTTCGACGATTTTTATTCGGTTTAATTCGGCGAATTTTTCGAGCGCGTGCAGCAGCTTGCGATTTTCCACTTGCCAGTCAAACGGAAAAAAAAGACTTTCGCGCACGTCCGGCGAAACGAACGGTTCGGCGCGCCGCGTTTCTTCCGCCGACAAAAATTCAACCGCCAAACCCGCGCGTTTTTGCCAATCGTAGCGGCGACGAATTTCCGCCGAATCGTGATCGGTAAAAGCCGCGTAAACGGTTCCGCTGCGGTCGAGTTCGATGTTGACATCGGTTTCGCCGAAAAGTTCTTCGGCGAATTTGTTGTAAAGATCGAGACTTTCGGCACAAAATTTGGTGAAATCGTCGGCTTTTTCCGTTTCCGCGTTCGGCGCGAGCATTCCGGCAGCTGCATAAGACGATTCGCGACCGACTTTTCCGCGCTCGAGCACGGTGATGCGCCGCGCGCCGCGACGATGCAGTTCGCGCGCGATTGACAAACCGATGACGCCGCCGCCAACGATTAAAACTTCGGAAAAATTATCTTTGTTCGAGTTCATTAATCAAATTAGTAAAAAAAACAACGAAAGAAGCAGCGACAATGCGCGCTGTTTGCCGCAACCGCTGTTTTCTCGCGCGTGAAATTATCGCACAAAAAACATTCATTATCGCTTTTTTGCCCGTTTCCGACAAAAGCTGAAATTTTACAACGACGCGGCGTGCTGCTAATGCGCTGATTAAAATGACAGAAATAAAGATAAAAAAAGACGCGTTCTTTTAATTGCAGTAAGAAGAATTGAGAATTTTCAAACGCAGTGTAGAATTGATGAACGACAGAATTTGTTCAAACCTTAAATTGTCGAGAAGCGAAGTTTCGCGGTATATTACATAATAAAATCAGGTGAAAAATAAATGGCAAAACACACAATTACACTAATTCCGGGCGACGGCATCGGACCGGAAATCGTGGCGGCGACCGTGCGCATTTTAGAAGCTTCGGGCGTGGACATCGAATGGGAAACGCATATCATCGGCGCGCAGGCGCTCGAAAAATTCGGGACGACGATTCCCGACGCGACGATTGATTCGATCAAGAAAAATAGAGTCGCGCTCAAAGGACCGCTGACGACGCCGATCGGCAAAGGTTTTACGTCGGTCAACGTCGGTTTGCGCAAAGCGCTCGATCTTTACGCGAACGTGCGTCCCGTGAAAGCGCTGCCGAACATCGAATCGCGTTACCCGGAATTAGATTTAGTAATCGTCCGCGAAAACACCGAAGATTTATACGCCGGACTCGAACACGTCGTCGTTCCGGGCGTTGTCGAAAGCATCAAAATCATCACCGAAAAAGCCTCGACGCGCATCGCCGAATACGCTTTTCAATATTCGGTGGCGAACAATCGCAAAAAAGTGACGGCGATTCATAAAGCGAACATTATGAAATTGTCCGACGGGCTTTTTCTCGAATGTTTCTACAATGTCGCGAAAAAATATCCAAACATCGAAGCCGACGACAAAATCGTGGATAACGCGTGTATGCAGCTCGTAATGCGACCGGAACAGTTCGACGTGATGGTTTTGGAAAACCTCTACGGCGACATCGTTTCCGATTTGTGCGCCGGTTTGATCGGCGGTTTGGGACTAGCGCCCGGCTCGAACATCGGCGAACAAGGCGCGGTTTTTGAAGCCGTTCACGGTTCCGCGCCCGACATCGCCGGTCAAGGCGTCGCGAATCCGACCGCGATTTTGATGTCGGGAATTATGATGCTGCGGCATTTGGAAGAAAACGATGCGGCGGCACGCGTCGAAAAAGCGATGATGGATGTTTTCATCGAAGGCGAAACGCGCACCAAAGATTTGGGCGGCTCGGCGAAAACCGCCGATTTTGCCAGCGCGATTATTGATAAAATGAAACAATAGCGGGCGAACGATCAGGAAAAACTTTCGCCGCGCGCTTTATTAAACAGGAGATCAGCCGTGAAAAAATCGAGCGTTTTATTATTTTCCGCAGCTTCGGGCGGCATCGTCGGAATATTAATCGGCGCGATTGCCGGCGCAGGCACGAGTGTTTTGCTGCCCGGTTTGGGATTGATTATCGCCGGTTCACTAATTCTCGGAGTCATTGGCGGATTGATCGGCGCGCTATTGGGATTATTGTTCGGAGCGTTGATAATCGCCGTGAAAACTTCCGGTCAAAGCGATAAGCTGCCGTGAACGCTTTGATTTGCAGACTTTTTTCGACGATTGTCGTAGCGGCTGATTTAACGTTTGATTTTTTATGAAGTCCGAAAGCATTTGGGAAAAGCCGATTTCACACGGCGAAATTCTGAAAAATATTTGGAAACATCTCGATTTAGCGACGCTTGAGCGCCATCATCCGTTTCACACGCCGGTTTTCGGCACCGTTTGCGACAACGCGCCGAATCTACGCGTCGTCGTGCTGCGCCGCTTCTGGCGAAAAACGCCGCGTCTCGCGTTTCATACTCATCTCGGCTCGCCGAAAATCAGCGAAATTCGCGCCAATCCGAACGTGTCGTTCGCGTTTTATCATCCGAAAGAAAAATTGCAATTGCGCGTCAAAGGTCGCGCGACGATTCACACGAACGACGATTTAGCCGAAGAACAATGGCAGGCGACCGAACTTTTTTCGCGCCGCTGTTACGTCGGCGAAGCGCCGACGCAGGAAAGCCGCAAACCGACTTCCGGTTTGCCCGGCAATTTGATTGACCGCGAACCGACGCGCGAAGAATCCGAAACCGGCAAAGCGAATTTCGCCGTCGTCGCCGCCAATATCGAAAGTATTGACTGCCTCGAATTAGCCGTCAAAGGTCATCGCCGCTCGCTTTTCATCTGGCGCGAAGACAACCAAATCGAAATGAAATGGCTGACGCCGTGAAACATTAGCAGGGAAATCAAAAAGGGCGATTGAAAATTTTCAATCGCCCTTTATTTTTGCAACGAAAAGATTAATGCGATCTTCCAAACAGCCGAATCGCC
>SXVE01000261.1 GCA_005790265.1 Acidobacteriota bacterium
ATCGGCGGCGTGCCGCGAACGGAATAAGATCGATTACGAATTACGAATTTCAAATTACGAGTTATAAATTGAGGAAATTATGAGTCAGACAGCAGTAACGGAAGAAAATCATTCGCTTGTGACGGAATATAATCCGCCGCCGCAATTGGACGCGGCGATTCGCGCTGTGCCTTTGGTTGCAGCGTCGAAAACGCCGAAGAAAATCGGTTACTTGACCAACTACAGTTTTCATATCTGGTATCAAATCATTATCGAAATCTTAAAGCGGCGCGCGGCGCAATATGGAGCGGAAATCGTCGTTCTCGATGCCGATTTGAGCGTCGAAAATCAGATTAATCAAGCGCGCGAAATGCTCAAAGAAGTTGACGCGCTGATTTTAACGCCCGCCGCGACCGAAGGTTTGGAAGAGATTTTGAAAATGGCGGAAGAAGCCGGAAAAGTCGTGCTCGTCGAAGCCAATCCGGTCGAAGGAATGGAAACGATGGTCGCGATTTGCGATTACGATGCCGGTTACGATTTGGGCGTTTGGGTCGGCGAAAACGTGAAAAACGCGGACGGCTCGAATCTGCGAATTTTGGATGTCGGTCTACCGACTTTGCGCCCGTGCCTTTTGCGGAGCGAAGGATTCGCCGCCGGCGTGAAAAGCATTCAGCCAGACGCGGAAATCGTCGCCTCGATCAACGGCGAAGCGACGCCGCCGATTGCTCGCGCCGCCGCGCTCGACGCGCTTAACAAAACCGGCGATGTAGACGTGATTTTCGCGATGGACGACGAAACCGGACAAGGCGCGTATCAGGGTTACTGCGACGCCGGATTCGATCCCGACAAAGTTGTTCTCGCCGGATTCGGACTCGCCGGCGAACACGAAAAAGACTGGCTGATGCGCGGCGAAGCGCTCAAAGTTTCAGCCGCGATGTTTCCCGAATACGTCGGTCTGCGCTGTCTCGACGGCGTCATCAAATTGTATGACGGACAAGCGATTTCCGAGCGCGATGTCGTGCCGACCGTCGCGATGACGCCGGAAAAACTTGAAAAATATTACCCGAAAATCGAAGGCGTCTGGACGCCGGATTTTGCCGCGATTGCCGCGCTTCCCGCAAACGGCGATTGCACGAAAGTTTAATAAACGGAAAATTTCTGGAGGCTTGATATGCACATTCTAAACATTAATAAAATCAAACAAGCGGGTTCACTTTTGGCAATCGTCGCGCTGTTCGCGCTCGGCGTTTTCGCGCAGTCGAATACGGGAGCAATCACCGGACAGATTCAGGATGCGAGCGGCGCAATTATTCCGAACGCGACGGTTACCGTCACTAATCTGGGAACGAACGAATCGCGCACGGTTCAAACCAACGCCGAAGGTTTTTACGAAGTGCCGTCGCTTTCGACCGGCGTTTACAAAGTAACGGCGACGGCGATCGGCTTTCAGGAATCAACCGTGACTGACGCGCGGCTTTCCGTCGGCGACCGTCTGCGCGTTGACGTCACCGTTGCCGTCGGCGCGGTCGGCGCAACGGTCGAAGTCACCGCCGATCAAACCGGCGTTGATACGGAAACTTCAACGGTCGGCGACACGATTGAACCGGCTCGAATTCAGGACACGCCGATCAACGGGCGCGATTTTACGCAATTGCTGGCGACGGTTCCCGGCTCGGTGCAGAGCACGAATCAATTTCAGATGAGCATCAACGGCATTCCGTCAACATTCGGCGGCGCGAGCGTGCTGGTTGACGGCATTGATGCAAGCCGCGTTGATACGAACGGAACTTCAAATGTTCTCGGTCGCATCGAATCGCGCGTCAATCGCGTTTCGATGGACAGCGTGCAGGAAGTTCAGGTGCTGGAGCAAAATTATTCGGCGCAGTACGGTCAGGCGCTCGGCGCGGTGATTAATCCGATTACGAAATCGGGAACGAACGATTTTCACGGCAGTCTGTTCGAGTTTTTCCGCAACGAATCGCTCGATGCGAGCGACGCCCTCGCGGGCAAACAACGTTTTCGGCTCAATCAATTCGGCGGCAATTTGAGCGGTCCGATTGTGAAAGACAAATTGTTTTTCTTTACCAATTACGAAGGCGTCCGCCAAACTCGCGGACAAGCGTTCAATGTTCTGGTTCCGACGCTCGCATTCCGCAATGCGGCGGTTGCTGCGATTCGCCCGACGCTTGCCAATCTTCCGCTGCCGACTCAAGCCTTTGACGCCGATTTCGGTCGCTTTATCGGTCAGCGCATCGGCGAACTGCGCGAAGATACCGGTTCGGTCAAAGTTGACTGGCTGCAATCGGAAAAAAGCCAGTTTGCCGTGCGCTATAACATCAACGATTCAAATACGAACGTGCCTTACGGCGTCGGTTCGACGCAGGTTGCCGACGGCAAGTTGCGCACACAGCTTTTCAAAGCTTCGCACAATTACTTTTTCGGCGGTTCGACGACCAACGAATTCGGTTTTGGCATCAATCACAATTACACGCATACCGGCGCGGGCGATACGAGCATTCCGCGATTCGATCTCGGATTCGTTGATTTTCGCATCAACCCGATCGGTCCGGCGCAGTTTGAACAGTATCGAACCGGAAAGGTTTATCAATTTCTCGATACGCTCGCCACAGTGCGCGGCGATCATTCGCTGAAATTCGGCGTTGACATTCGTCTCAATCGTCGTTCGGCGGAGTCAATTACGCAGGATACTTTGACGTTTTTTTCAGCCGCTGATCTGCGCACGAACGCGCCGTTCGTCATCGCGCGCGGCGGCAATCCCGAACTCAATTACGCGAATGAAAACTTTTCATTCTTCGCGCAGGACGATTGGAAGGCGCATCCGCGACTTTCTTTAAACCTCGGCTTGCGTTACGAAGTCAGTACGGTCAGCCGCGAAAAAGACGGCTTATTACAGAATTTCGATCTGCAAACTCTGAGATATACCGCGCCCGGACAAAAACTACATAACGCCGACAAAAATAATTTCGGTCCGCGCGTCGGTTTTTCGTTCGACGTTTTCGGCAACCAAAAAACAGTTTTGCGCGGCGGTTACGGAATTTTTTACAACCGCGAACTTCCGGCGAGTTTTGGTTCGCCGCAGGCAAATTCGTTTCCGCAGGTGCAGACCGATTTGTTCGATTATTTCTTCTGCGCCGCTCCGCCGCCGACTTTTCAGTTTCCGGTTGACCCGCGCGTTTTCGCTTGCGGTCAAGCGGCGGCTTACGTCATCGAAAAAGACATCAAAACGGCGATGGCGCAGCACTGGTCGCTTAACGTTCAGCAGGATTTAGGTTTCGGCACGCTTTCGGTCGGTTACGTCGGCAATCACGTCACGCATCTTTTGACCGACGGTGTCATCACTCCGCGCAACGTCAATCGCGCGAATGCTGTAACGGGCGCGCGTCCGCTGACCGAACGCTTCGGAGATATTTTCATCGTCGGCGGTTATCCGCAGTCGAATTACAATTCGATGCAAGTTCGTTTTAATCGCAATTTAACAAGAGGTTTGCGATTTAACGCCAATTACACTTGGTCGCATACGATTGACGATGTTGTCGGTTTCTTCAAAGATTATCAAGACCCGAACAATATGCGCGCCGAACGCGCCAGTTCTGATCAGGACGTGCGCCATAATTTCACGCTCGATGCAGGTTACGATATTCCTTTCAGACGATTTTTTGAAAACGCTCCCAACTGGCTTGTTGACGGCTGGCAGCTCAACACGATTTTCCAGACGCGCAGCGGTTTGCCGGTTACGGTAACGCAGACGGGCGGATTTTTCGGCGGTTTTTCCATTCGTCCGAACGTCGTCGCCGGCGTTAATCCGTACTGCACTAATTATTCGGTGCCGACCTGTCAGTTTAACGCGAACGCGTTCCGAGTCGTCCCGGCGGGAAGTTTCGGCAACGCCGGACGCAATATTCTGCGCGGACCGAAATTCGCGCAGGTTGACGCTTCG
>SXVE01000262.1 GCA_005790265.1 Acidobacteriota bacterium
AGCACGACAATGGCGTCGTCAATCACGATGCCGACCATCAGCGTTAAGGCGAGCATCGTCATTTGATTGAGCGAATAACCGAACCACGCGATTAAGGCAAACGACGCGATGATTGAAACCGGAATCGCCAGCGCGGAAATAATCGTCGAGCGAATGTTCCACAAAAACAAAAACACGACGACCGCCGCCAGAATGCCGCCGATAATCAAATGCTCTTCAATCGCGTGCAGCGAATTTTCGATAAATTCCGACTGATCTCGCGTGACGGCGACGTTAACGTCTTTCGGCAGCGTCGGAATGATTTCGTTCATTCGCTGTTTGACGCCGGAAATCAACGCGATTGTGTTTGAGCCGGATTGTTTACGGATGGCGAGCGAAACTGACTGCACGCCGTCGAGCGAAGCCGATGTCGAAGGTTCGACGCCGCCGTCTTCGACGCGACCGATGTCTTTAACCTTTACCGGAAATCCGTTGCGCGTGACGACGACGACTTCGTTAAATTCTTTAATGTCAGTGATTTTACTGAGCGTTCGCAGCGTCGTCGTGCGCGTTCCTTCGTTGACGGATCCGCCCGGCGATTCCGTGTTCTGCGCACGCAAAGCGTTGGAAACTTCCGTCACCGAAAGATTAAAAGCGCGCAAACGGTCGGGATTGAGATAGATTTTTACTTCGCGCTGGCGTCCGCCGAAAATCTGCACTTCGCCGACGCCTTCCGCGTTTTCGATTCGTTCCTGAATTTGATTTTGCACCAAATCCGTCAATTCGACGACATTGCGCGGCGCGCTGATCGCGTAAATCAAAACCGGCTGCGAATCCGGATCGGATTTGCGCACGGTCGGCGGATCGGCGGTTTCCGGCAGACGATTGATCACGCCGCTCAACTTTTGCTGAATTTCCTGGTAAGCCTGATCCGGGTCTTTGTCGAGATTAAACGTGAGCGTCACGTTCGAGCGTCCCTGCGAAGAAGTCGAACGCATTTCCTCGATGCCGGGAACGGTGTTGACCGCGCCTTCGATGATGTCGGTAATTTCGCTTTCAACCTGTTCCGGCGCCGCGCCGATGTTGGTCGTCGAAACGTTGACGGTCGGCAGATCAATTTTCGGAAATCGGTCAACGCCGAGCGTGAAAAAAGAAACTCCGCCGACAACCGTCAAAAACAAGACGATAACGGTCGCAAAAACCGGACGATGGACGCAAATCTCAGCTAACCACTGCATATTTTTTTCCTGGGTTTCAAGTTTTAAGTTTCAAGTTGAAAAAATCTGATTGCTTTCTAATCCGAAACTCAAAAATTGAAATACGAAATTAAAAACTTACCTTCGCACCTTCAAACAATTTGTCTAATCCGCTCGTCGCCACGGTTTCATCGGCATTGACGCCGTTGATAATCTGTACGGAATCGGCTTCTTCGGTGCCGAGCTGAACGACGCGCAGTTTTGCGACGTTTTCTTCGATCACGAAAACTCTGAATGACTGTGTGCTCTGGTCGTTGTAGACAGCAACTTTTGGCACGAAAACTCCGGCGTTTCCGCCTTCACGGGCGATTCTCACCGTCGCGAACATTCCCGGTCGCAGCGCATTATCACCGTTTTCGATGGTCGCTTCGACGGTGGCAGCGCGCGAAGTCGGATCGAGCGACGGATTGATTGCTGTCACCGTCCCGCCGAAACGCCGATCTTTGTAAGCGTCAACTTCGATGGAAACGCCGCGCCCGATTGATACCGCCGGAACATCGCTTTCGGCGACCTGAATCTGAATTTTAATCGGATTGGTGCGCAAAATCTTGATAATTATTGAAGAAGAATTAACGAATTCGCCGACGGCAACCGGGCGTTCGCTGACAAAACCGGAAAACGGCGCGCGAATCACCGTGTCGGCAATCGCTTGTTCCGCCAGTCCGATTTGCGTGCGCGCGGCTTCGACCGCTGCCTGCGCGCTTTTGATCGCCTGATTGCTTTGCCGCGCCGTGTTGATCGCCGCTTCCTGCTGTTGCCGCGCTGCGTTGAGGCGCGCGCGCGCCGTGTCGCGCGTCGTTCGGAAAGTTTCGTACGTCACCATCGGAACGTCGCCGGTTTGCACCAGATCGCGGTAACGTTTTTCGTTCGCTTCGGCTTGGCGCAGTTCGGCGAGCGCTTGCTCGTAACCGGCATTGGCGGCTTGCACTTCGGGAATCGTCGAAGCGTTAAAAGTTCCGTTTGCGGTCAATCCCAATCTGGCTTCGGCTTGCCGAACTCCGGCGACCGACTGCGCGACGTTTGCCCGCGCCTGCGCCAGCTGCAATTGCGCATCTCGTTCGTCGAGTTTCGCAATCACCGCGCCCTGACCGATAAACTGCCCGACGTTCGCCGAAACATTAACGACTTTTCCCGCTGCTTTCGGCGCGACGTCAGACGTTTCATCCGCCGCTAAACTGCCGGTCGCCTGAATAAACGCCGGAATTTCGCGGGCAAACGCTTTGCCGACCGCAATCGAAACCGGAGCTTCGTTATCTTTCGCTTCGCCGCGCGAATTGGCGCCATTTGCGCCCGGCTGATTTTCCGCCCGCGAACCGCTGCACGACAGACAAAAGGCAAAAACAACGAGACAAATCAGCGTTTTTAAGTTATTTCTTCGCTTTAATAAGTAAGAGAGCCGCATAAAATTTAGTGTAAGATGTTAATTGTATATCAAATAGTTTTACCGTCTTATTGTTTAATATGTAAATTTTTGTAAATGTTTGCCGAATTTTTCGACCGCAATTTAAAGGTTCTCGCTGCTGATTATAAGTTTCCGATTTTGATAAAGCTATTTGCAAAATTCATCTGTTAAGATTATAGAATTGAATAAATTAAAATTTTGAGGTGAAATTTTATGCAGGAAATTAGCGCGGCAGACTTGAAAAAGAGAATGGACGAAAACGAAGACGTTCAGCTGATTGACGTGCGGCAGCCGAACGAGAACGCGGTCGCTAAAATCGAAGGCGCGAAACTGATTCCGCTCGGCGAAATCGTTAAAAGAATGGACGAGCTTGACGCCAATCGCGAAACGATTCTGCACTGCAAAGCCGGCGGACGCAGCGCGCAAGCTATCGAAATGCTGAAACAAGCCGGATATTCGGGCGAGCTGAAAAACTTAAAAGGCGGAATTACGGCGTGGTCAAACGAAGTTGATCCGAAAATTCCCAAATATTAAACCGCCGTGCGAATTCGCGACGCGAAAAATCAAAAAAACTTCGGCTGACCGAAGCAAAAAAAGCAAAAAAATCCACGCACGAAGGCAGGACGGCAAAATCGGAAACGTTGTTTTTTCAACAGTTTGCGGCTTGTCGTCTTCCAATTTCCGTTATCAATTTTTCGTTAATATAATTTCTTCGCTTATTCGCACAATCTTCATTTGATCGCGCGCTTTTGTGCGGCACGAAACGACGGCTTTTTCCCGCTCGCCGTTTTTTACCCAAACGCGGCAGTTGAGACAATCGCCGTTCCAGCAAAAATTGCCATAGGAAATCGTTTCGAGCGACAGAAATTGAAAACAGCGCAGCAGCGAATTATTTTCCGGCACCAAACGCTTTTCGCCGCAAATTTCGATTTCGATTAACCGTTCAAACGGTTCAAAAACATCTTTATAATCTTCGATATTCATTTTTCACTTTTCATTTTCGCCGCAGTTTTCCCTCGTTCAAAATTCAGCCGTTTAGCCGTTTTCGACGCGCGCCAGCATCTGCAATTCGTTTTTTCGCGCGATGACGTATTCGATAAACGCGCGAATCGGTGCCGAATGCGCGCCCTTAAGCGAAAGCATCGCCACCGAACGCCGCAATTGATGATTTTTAATTTTCAACTGTGCCAGCTCGCCTTTTTCGATTTCCTCGCGCACCGCCCACGATGGCATCAGCGAAACGCCTAAACCGTGCTCGATCATCAGTTTAACAAAATACGTGTCGTTTGATTCGAGCGCCGTTTCCGGTTCGGCTTGAATTTTTTTGAAAAAATCATCGGTCGCGCGTCGCACCGACGCGCCGCGTTCAAATAAAATCCAACGCTCTTTTTCGATTTCTTTCGCCAAAACTTCGGCGCGTTTTGCCAGACGATGTTTTTTGCCGACGACTAAAACCAGTTCGTCGGTGAACAATTCGGTCGCCTGCAAAGTCGGCGAATAAACGGCGAGCGAGGCGAAACCGACATCGGAAACGCCGTTCAGAATATCTTCGACCGTTTGTTCGGTGCTGACGGTCGTGCGAAAAATCAGCTCGATTGATTCGTTCGCGTCCATAAAATCTTCGAACAGCGGCGCAAAAAGATAAACGAGCGCCTGCGTCGCCGCCGCCACGCGCACTCGTCCGGTCAGAGATTTTTCGCGTCCGGCGATTTTCTCGCGCATCAGTTCGGCTTCGTTAAGAATTCGCACGGCGTATTCGAGCGCCGTTTTTCCCGCGTCCGTCACAGTCACGCCGCTTTTTCCGCGAAGAAACAGCGACACGCCGAGTTCCTCTTCAAGCGCCTTGATTTGATGGCTGACGGCGGACTGCGTTAAGTTCAGTTTTTCCGACGCTTTCGTAAAATTCAGCGTTTCGGCGATTTCTACAAATGTTCTCAACTGCCAGAGTTCCATTATTTTTCCTTTCTGCTTTTCGCTTATTCATTAAGACGATTCATCGCGCTGATGAAAAATTAGAGTTGGCACGCGGCGAAAAATTTCATCTATACTTTTAATGACGCGGCACAAAAACGTCAATTAACGCCGCATTATTTGTTTTTATTTTCTCATAAGGAAGCGATTTTATATGATTTTTTATCAATTGGATTACGTTATTGAAAAAACTTTAGCGAACGATTTAAGCGGCGCTCAGAAAAATTTGCGCGACTTCGTCGGCGAAAACTTTTCGCGCGCCGAAGCCGAGCTGGTTTGGAAAAGAGTTCTCGATCATAAATGGCACGTCAGCGAACGTCTCAAACGCGATGTCGGTTTGCGCGTTGCGGCGATTGATTACGTGGAAAATTTCTACGAACCGGCAGTCCCCGGTAATCGCCGCAACACCAAATCGGGACGCCGATTTTTTGAATCAAATGCGCTTGCCGCCTGATAATTTCAGCGTCATAGAAAGTTTACCGACAAATACACATCGCCGTTTCGTTTGCAAATGAACCGGCGATGTCTATTTGTCGGCGAGCGAACTTTTGCGAATTGCTTTTAGTTGCTAAACTATTTTCAGCGAACGAAATGGAGGATTACGCTGATGTCTTTAGTGATGTATAGCAAACCGGGCTGTCCGTATTGCCAGAAAGCCCGCGATTATTACCGCGAAAATAACATTGATTTCGTCGAATACGACGCGCAGAACGATAAAATTCGCCAAAAAGAAATGCTCGATTATGCGGGCGGCGATCTGGTCGTTCCGTGCATTGTTGAAAACGGCGAGTATATTCAATCGGGTTGGGGAAATCCGCCGCGCGGCTGAACGATTATTCCAGATTAACCGGCAGTTTGCCGGTTTATTTATTTTTCGCCGCTGCAAATTTTTTATCTTGTCAGCGGTCAGGCAAATCGTTTGACCCGCGCTTTACCAAATGCTTTTTTCGTTCTAAGATTGCACTTTGAATTTTCCGGCAATCCAAAATCCAAAATCCGAAATCCAAAATCTATATGATTGGTTCGAAAATTAACCAATACAAAATCTTAGAAAAACTCGGCGCGGGCGGACAAGGAACGGTTTACAAAGCGCTCGACACGAAACTCAACCGCACAGTCGTCATCAAGGTTCTTCCGCCTGAATTAACTGCCAAAACCTCGAACTTTAAACGCTTTGAGCGCGAAGCGCAGTTGTGCTCGCAGCTCGATCATCCGAATATCTGCACGATTTACGATTTTAACGAAGAAAACGGCATTTTTTATATCGCGATGCAGTTTATTGACGGCAAAAACGTGCGTCAGCTCGTCGCCGGTCGCGCGCTCGAATTGCGCAGCGCCGTTTCGATTGCGATGCAGGTTTGCGACGCGCTCGCTTACACGCACTCGCGCGGCGTCATTCACCGCGACATCAAAGCGGGCAACGTAATGGTCAACGATGCCGGACAAGTAAAAATTCTCGATTTCGGTTTGGCAAAATTGATGCAGAGCGAACCGAGCGAATATTCGTCGAGCGGCGACCGGATGGAGCTGACCGAAGTCGGAATTCCCTACGGAACCGCAACTTACGCCGCGCCCGAACAAGCCAAAGGCGAACGCGCCGATCATCGCGCCGATATTTTTTCGACCGGCGTTTTGCTTTACGAAATGCTCACCGGCATTTGGGCTTTTCAGGGAAAAACGGTCATTGACGTTCGCCACCAAGTTTTGCACGGGCGTCCGAAACCGCTCGCCGATATGCGCACCGAGGCGCTTCCGCCGCAATTGCAGCAAATTATTGACCGCGCTCTCGCCAAAGAGCCGAAAGATCGTTATCAAAAAATTTCAACGATGCGCGACGAGCTGCGCGCCGTTTTGCAGGAAATCTCCGGTATGCCGATTGTACAGGGCGACACTTATACGCCGCGTCATATTGAAAACAACGTAATGAAAAAAGCCTGGAACTGGATTACGGGCAAGACGAGTTCGGAAAATACGCTCGGACGAATCGGCTCGATTTCCAATCCGCCTTCTTATTCGCCCGAAGTGTCGCTGACGGCGACCGGCAAGGAAAAGAAAAGCATCGCGATTCTGCCGTTTATCAATCTCAGCCAAGACCCGCAATCGAATTTTTACGAATTCGCGCTCGCCGATGCGGTGATTACCGAACTCGCCCAGCTCAAATCGCTGATCGTTCGCCCGAGTTCGGTCGTCGCTAAATATCAGGGCGCGGACATCAACCCGCGCCAAGCCGGGCAGGAATTGCGCTCGAGCGCCGTTTTAAGCGCCGGATTTATTCGTTCCGGCGATAAAATGCGCGTCACGGCGCAGCTTCTGGACGTTTTGAGCGGCGAAATTCTGTGGAGCGACCGCATTGACGCCGAAAGCGGCGATATTTTGATTTTGCAGGACAAAATCGCGCAGCAGATTCTCGAAGGTTTGCGGCTCGAACTTTCCGACAAAGAGCAACAGAAACTCGGTCGGCGCGTGACCGACAATGTTGTCGCTTACGAAGAATACCTGCGCGGGCGCGACAATTTCGGGCGTTTTATTTTTCGCACGCTCGCCGTTGAAGACTGCGACGCGGCGATTGCCAATTTTAAGGAAGCCATCGAGCTCGATCCGCAGTTTGCGCTCGCTTACAGCGGTCTCGGCGCGTGTTACGCCAATCGGTTTTTCAAAGGATTAGGCGAACCGGAAGATTACACGCACGCGGAAACGGCATTTTCCAAAGCGTTTTTCTACGATCCGAATGTGACCGAAGCGCGCGTTTTGATGGTCATGATTTATCTCGCGCGCGGCGAGAAACGAAAAGCGCGCGCGGAAATCGGGTTGCTGCAAAAACAATTTCCGAACGACGCGCCGCTTTATTTCGTCAAAGGCGTGATGCACCGGCTCGACGGCGAATATGAAGAAAGTTTGAAATGTTTTGAAAAGCTCGTGCGGCTCGATCCGGCGGCGCGCGTCGTTTCGGCATACAATCGTGCGCGCATTTTCTTGTATCGCGCCGATTACGAACGAGCGCTCGCCGAACTCGAAAAAGGCGCGGAATACGACCCGAATCACCCGATGCTGAAAATTTTTCGCTCCGGCGTTTATTTTTATCAAGGTAAAAAAGACGACGCGATCAACTTGATGCGCGAAGTGCTCGACCAA
>SXVE01000263.1 GCA_005790265.1 Acidobacteriota bacterium
GAACGCAACGGCGGCTGAAAGCGCTTCAATTTGTGCGTTCGGCAGCGCGCTTAATGCATTCAGCTTATTGTTTTCCGCGATTGTTTGCGCTTTGTTCTCAAAATCATCCGAGAAAACCGCCGAATTTTCCGGCGGAATGAATTCTGTTTCCAAATTTTCCGCAACAGAATTCAATTTGTCGTCGCGTAGCTCATCAGCGAGCGCATCAACCGGATTGACTGGCGCTATTTCGATATTTTCAGCGTTCACTTCGCTGGCAAATGTTATATTTCCCTGTAATGACGCAGTTTCGGCAACCGGCAGCCGAGTGTTTTGCCAATCGTTTGCGCCGCCCGATTCGGGCGATTCGTCATCTTTTTTTAATTCTAAAATTCCCGCCTGCGCCAGCGATTCGCGCACGGCTTCGGCAATCACTTCTTTAACCGCTTCGCTGCGGCGAAAGCGAACTTCGGTTTTTGCCGGATGAACATTAACGTCAATTTCGTCGTGCGGCATTTCGAGAAACAAAAACGCGACTGGGTAAACGCCGTGCGGCAACACCGAACGAAAACCTTCGATCAATCCGCCCGCGATGATTTTATCGCGGACGAAACGATTGTTAACGAAAAAATACTGCGCGTCGCGCGTCGTTCGCCGTTCGCGCGGCGCGGAAACAAAACCGAAAATCTTGGCGACGTATTCGCGTCCGCCGCTGACCGGCAAAAGGCTGTCGAGCATTCCCGCGCCGAAAATCTGGTAAGCTCTTTCGCGCAAATCGCGCGCCGGAGAAACGCGCAAAACTTCTCTCCCGTTATTGATGAGCGCGAAAGCGATTTCCGGATGTGCCAGCGCGTAATGCGTCACGACGGTCGTCAAATGATAATTTTCCGTCGCTTCCGAGCGCATAAATTTACGGCGCGCGGGCGTATTGAAAAACAAATCGCGCACGCTGATCGTCGTGCCGCGCGACCGCGCCGCGTCTTTGACGTCAATCAATCTGCCGCCTTCGATTAAAACGCGCGCGGCGGCGGAATTTTCATCGGTTTTCGTGATTAATTCGACTTTGGCGACCGACGAAATCGAAGCGAGCGCTTCGCCGCGAAAGCCGAGCGTGCTGATTGCGCTTAAATCATCGAGCGTCGTAATTTTAGAAGTCGCGTGGCGCTCGAAAGCGAGAATCGCGTCGTCGCGCGTCATTCCTTCGCCGTCGTCGGTCACGCGCATCAATCGTCTGCCGCCGAGTTCAATGTCAACTTGAATGCGTTTTGCTCCGGCGTCAATCGAATTTTCAACCAGTTCTTTGATTACCGAAGCCGGTCGTTCGACGACTTCGCCCGCCGCAATTTGATTGGCTAAATTGTCAGACAAAACTTTTATTTTCATGCGAACCCGAACACAGAGTTTATCTGCAAAAACGCTATAAATGTTGATTATAAATAGATTACGCGGTGTCCTTTATCTTCCAAATCAATCGCTTCGTAAATCCACTCGATAAAATAAAGCCCGTAATGATCGAGAAATCCCGTCACATTCAGCGTGCGTTCCTGCAAATGTTTGTGCGGTAGCAGCGCGGTAAAAGCCGTTTCGAGACGGCGATTGATTGTTTCGTCTTTGAGAATTTGCGCGTGATGAAATTTGTTGCGCAGCGCCGAAATATGATACAAAATTTTGCGCCGCCGATTCGCCAGATTTTCCGCCAGCGTCGGCTCGATATTTACCAGGCTCTGATCGAGTTTGTTTAATTCGATATTGATTTTTTCTTCGGCTTCGACGAATTTGAGCGCGGTTTCGCGGTTGAGATGCTGTTCAACGATCTGCGGCAGAATATTTTCAAAACCGGCGAATAAATCTTTTAATTCGAGATCGTATTTATTCAGCGTGCGCGCGTGTTTCGGTTCGACGATGGTAAAACTCTGGCGGTGAAAAATGGTTGTCGCCGGACGGTTCAGAATGCGGTAAACTTCGCCGCTTTGCGCGAAATAAGCGATTTCCGCCGCACCGCCGAAATAACAAACTGTCGGCAATAAATAATCCTGCACGACCGACCGCAAAACCACGCTCGGCGAAAAACGCGACGGATCCGTTTCGGCGATTTCGGCGAGTTCTTTTAAAGTGAATTCCCCGGCTTCGTCTTTGGTTTTGAATGTTCCGGCGGAACTTTTTTTCATCGAATTGCGCGTGTGATCTTTCGCCTGCCAGAAAAGCGGAAAATAATCTTCGCCGATCAAAACCTGCGCGTGATAACCTTTTTCCTGCAATTCCTCGCTGCGCCGACGAAGCGCCGTGACAATTTCCTCTGATTTTTCAATCGCTTCTTTATAAATCGGCGCGGCAAGCCGTTTTAAACGATCATCGAGCGGACACAAAATTATCAAACCGTAAGCGCCGAAAAGTTTATTCAAAAGCCGCGCGAAAGCATCGCCGTAATAAGTTTGCGACTGCCACGTTTCTTCGATCAAAAGCCGCAACTCTTCCGTAAACTCCGTGTTCGGCAGTTCATCAAAAAGATTTTCGATTGTTTGTTTAATCGAATCGTCGAGTTTGATATAACCGACCGGCAAATTTTCGTAGCATCTTTTCGGTTCGTTTTTAGCTTCCGCCAAGGCGCCTTTGCCGTTGAGAAAAAAAGTTTTTGAAACTTCTTCAAAATCGTGATCTTCGGTCGCAATCCAAAAAACCGGCACCGCGTTAAAACCGCGCTTGCGCAGACATTCGGTTAATTTGATCGCCGAAAGCGCTTTGTAAATCGTGTAAAGCGGACCGGAAAAAAGTCCCGCCTGTTGTCCGGTAACGACTGCGACGCAATCGTTTTGCCGCAAAAGTTCGATGTTTTCGAGTGTTTTTTCGCTCGCGCCGCATTTCACGTTCATCTCGGTGAGCGCGTCGCACAAAACGTTTCGGTCAGCTTTGTGATTGGCTAAAACTTCGGGAATGCGCGCGGAAATTTGTGTATGAGATTCAACGGCGGATGGATAATACCGTTTTAATGACAGCGGATTACTTTGATATTCAATAAAAAGCTTCGACTGATTCGGAATTTCCGAAAAAGGCAAACTTTCGGTTTGCAGAACGACTGTTCCGCTCGGACAAGGACACACAATTTCTTGCTTCACTTTTTTTGCTCCTAACTTGTAAAGATTATAGATTTTGCCGCGCGAAGTTCCAAACAAGAAACAAAAAAAGAGATGACTACGGCGAGCCATCTCTCAATTACTAAAAAAAATTTAATTGCCGAAAATTTATCGTTTAATTTCCGCTGACGGCAATGCGCGGACGCGAAATCGTATCGCCGGTCGCGGCGGCGCGCGATTGTCGTTCGATCACGTAAACGCCCGACGAATGCGAACCGGCGTAAATTCGATTCGCGTCATTCGGATCGAAAACCATCGTCCATACGCGGCGGCTCGGAACTTTCATATTTTTATTGTCCACGCGTTTCCAATTCATTCCCGCATCTTCCGAAAAATAAACGCCGCCGTCATTTTCGAGCGC
>SXVE01000264.1 GCA_005790265.1 Acidobacteriota bacterium
ATGACCTTTGACGAATTTTCCCTGCCGCAGAATGCTGAATTCCTGTTGTTCGATTGACGAGCGAATGCGTTCGGCGGCGACCATCGCTTGCGGCAATTCGGCATCAAGCAAAAAAGCGGCAAATTCTTCGCCGCCGAAGCGCGCCGCGACATCGCCGCTGCGCAAATTCTGCGTAATGCAGTTGCCGATTTCTTCGAGCGTTTTGCTGCCCGTCAAATGTCCGTGCGTGTCGTTGACGATTTTGAAATAATCAACGTCCATCATCAAGACGCAGAACGAACGATTTTCCGTTTTCGCGCGACCGGCTTCGCGCCGCAATTCCGAAAAAAACGAACGGCTCGACAGCAATCCGGTCAAATCATCGTGCGAAAGCAAACGGTGAATCTGGCGCTGATATTCGCGGTCAATTTCATCGAGCATCTCAAAACGCAGAATATTTTCGCCGATGGAAATTTTATCGCCGTTCTGCAAAACCACGCGCTCGATTTTTTCGCCGTTGAGAAATGTTCCGGATTTCGAGTCGAGATCGGTCAGAATATATTCGGCAGCCTCCGTTTCCGCATTGTAAACGGTGGTAATTTTGGCGTGTTGGCGCGAAAGTTTTTTATCGTTGATGCGCACGCCGGTTTCGAGCGCGCGACCGAGAATCACTTCTTCGCGCTCGAGCGGAATCGGAACGGCGAGCAAATCGCCGGTGAGAAAAATCAAAGCCGGGCGCAAATCTCTTTGTGGGCGTTTCAGCTCTTTCATAAATCAATGCAAACTTAAGAATGGAAGATTTAGAGAAAGAAAACTCTAAAGTTAAAGAATAGCTTATTTGAAACGAAAAATTCTAAAATCAAATGTGGGGTAATTAAATATAACCTTAAACTTCCGGTGTCGGCAATGCTGTTCTCGACGCAAAAACCATTCGGTCATTTCTAATTTCAGTTTTACCGTTTACCATTAGCAAAAGTGAGAATTCTGATTGTAAAACTCAGCAGCATCGGCGACATCGTGCACACGCTTCCGGCTTTGGCGGCGATTCGCGCTCATTTTCCGAACGCCGAAATCAGTTGGGCGGTCGAGCGGCGGTCGGCGGAAATTCTGCGCGGCAATCGGCTGATTGACGAACTGATCGAAGTGGACACGCGCGAGCTGCGCGGCGTCAGAAACGTGCGCTCGACGTTTGCGGCGGCGAATCGTCAATGGACGGCGATTCGCCGCCGCGATTTCGATGTCGCGCTCGATTTTCAGGGATTGTTAAAATCAGCGGCGATTGCTAAAATTTCCCGCGCGAACCGGCGCATCGGGTTTGCGAAAGAAGATTTGCGCGAACCGGCGAGCCGTCATTTAATGACGGAAACGATTCGTCCGATTGCGCCGAAAACGCATATTATTCGCAAAAATCTGGCGCTTGCCGCCCAAGCTCTGCAAATTTCCGTGTCAACGGCAAACTTGCAGTTTCCGATTTTCACCGGCGAAGAACATCGGCTTGAAGCGGAAAAAATCATCGGCGCCGGCGGTGAGAATTTTGCGATTCTCAATCCGGCGGGCGGTTGGGCGACAAAGCTCTGGCGCACAGAAGATTTTGCGGCTTTAGCTGATAAATTGTGGCGGGAAAACAATCTGACTTCGATTGTGACGACCGCGCCGAACGAAAAGGAATTAGCGGAAAAAGTCGTGCAAAATACGCGCTCGGGCAGAGTTTTCGCGGCGCAGCCGAGCTTGAAAGGCTTTTATGAATTGGCGAAACGCGCGCAAGTTTACGTCGGCGGCGACACCGGACCGACGCATCTCGCCGCCGCCGCCGAAACTCCGATTGTCGGTATTTTCGGACCGACCGAATGGTGGCGCAACGGCAGCTTGGATCCGGCTGATGTCTGCGTCGAGCGGTTTGATATCGCGTGCCGCACCGATTGTCACCGCCGCCGGTGCGCCAACTGGATTTGTTTGAATATCGCGCCCGAAATCGTTTTCCAGGCGGTACAAAAACGGCTCGCCAAATCGCGCAAATCAGAATTAAATTTAGTATCAAATGGTTTCAAAAAATAAAAGACTTTTGCAGCGTTTGCGCGTTCCGCTCGGCTTTGTTTCGGCGGCGATTTTTCTCGTGTTCGCGCGCCCGGTTCCTCTCAGTTTAATCATCGGCGCGATTGTCGCCGTCGCCGGTTTGCTCGTGCGCGCGTGGGCGTCCGGTCACATTCGCAAAAATAAAAATCTCGCCGTTTCCGGTCCGTATGCGTTCACGCGCAATCCGCTTTATCTCGGCAGTTTTCTGCTCGGCGCGGGGTTCTGCATCGCGGCGGGCGTATGGTGGCTGACGCTGATTTTCGTCGCTCTGCTGTTCGGCATTTATTTGCCGGTAATGCGCGCCGAAGCGGAAGATTTGACGCGTCTTTTCGGAGCGGATTATCAGGATTACGCCGGGCACGTTCCGCTTTTTTTTCCGCGTCTTTCCGCCTGGAAAAAAACGGGTGAAAAGTTCGATTTTCAGTTATACTTGCAGTATCGTGAATATCGCGCGGCACTCGGATTGTTCAGCGCTCTGGCAATTTTGATCGGTAAATTTCTGTTTCTTCAATAAAATTTATGAAATAAAAAATATGACTGCCAAATTATTTCAATCCATTCTGTTTTTGACACTGCTTTTTGCCGTCAACTCTGTGGCGCAGACAGCGAAAAACAAGCCTTTTGCCGCTGGAGAAACGCTGACTTACGAAGGCAAATTCAGCAAAATTATCAGAGGAATCGCCGTCGCGGATTTGACGTTTACGGTCGGCAACGCGGCTGAAAAAAACGATTTGTTAATTAAATCCGAAGCGAAATCAAAAGGCTCGCTGCTCAAATTATTTCGATTCAGTTTTTTCCAGCAAATTGATTCGACCGTTGACGGCGAACAATTTCGCGTTTTGAAAACCGTCAAACGCGACGTGCAGAAAGAGCGCGAGCGCAATTCCGAAGCCGTTTTCGATTACCGACAAGATCGCGTTACTTATGTCGAATCAGACCCGAAAGAGCCGATGCGTCCGCCGCGCAAAATCGCTTCGGAAATTGAAAATGAAACGCACGATTTGATTTCCGGCATTTACGCGCTGCGCCTTTTGCCGCTCGCCGTCGGCAAAACTTTTGAACTTTACATCAGCGATTCCGGTTTGCTTTACCGAATTCCCGTGCGCGTGACGGCACGCGAACAGCAGAAAACGATTTTCGGAAAAACGTGGTGTTTTCGCGTCGAACCGGAAGTTTTCGGCACAAATCGCCTGATCGAAAAAGAAGGCAGCCTGACAATCTGGCTGACCGACGACAAACGCCGATTGCCCGTTCGCGCGCAAATCAACAGCGACATCGGACGCATCGAAGTGAAATTAAAAACCGCCGTCGGAATAAAATAGCGGGAAAGTAAAAAGGTAAAA
>SXVE01000265.1 GCA_005790265.1 Acidobacteriota bacterium
TATGTTTGAAGGTAAAATTCTCCACCGTGAACTCTCATACAAAGTTATCGGATTGGCGATGCAGGTTCACACGGAACTCGGTTACGGATTTTTAGAAAAAGTTTATGAAAATGCGCTGATGATTTTGTTGATGGAAAACGGCATCGAAGCCGAACAGCAATTTCCCATCAAAGTTATTTATCACGAGCAAGCCGTCGGCGAGTATATTGCCGACATTTTAATTGAAAACAGCATCATTCTCGAATTGAAATCACAACCGAACATTTCGGACGTTCACAAAGCCCAAACATTGAATTACCTAAAAGCCACCGGCGTCAAACTCGGTCTGCTGGTAAATCTCGGACGGCGCAAATTAGAATCCGAACGTCTGGTTTTATAAAACACTCATTCGCGGTAATTAACTTTACAAAATTCTTATTCGTGTCATTCGTGTTATTCGTGGCTCAAAATTCTTACTTCATAAATTTCGCCAGCGCGCCGTCCGGTCGGGCGATTGCTTTGAGCGCCGAGTACGGAATGATGACGTATTGCGCGCCTTCGGCGTAGGACGCGACTTGATACGGGTCGAACGTGAACTGCAAACCTTTTTTCGTCAGATTCCAGCGCGCGTAATTTTCCGGTTTCGGCAGCGCGCCGTCGGCGAAAATGTCCTGCGCGAGACCGCGATTTTCACCGCTTTCGGCGTCTTTGCGATTCTGCAAATCTTTCATCGCTAAAGCCGAAATCGTTCCAAGATATTTCGTTCCCGGTTTGAAAAGATCGCCGAGCTTTATTTCGCGGTTGTTTTTCAAATCGTAATTGACCGTCAAAAAGTTGTAATTCGGATGCGCGCCGCCGGTAAATTCGCTGCGCAGCAGAGTTACGCTGACGAAATCATTGTCCGCGTATTCCACGTCGTAACCGATGTCAATGTAATTGTTGACGCCCGCCGGAAGAAATTTCAAATCTTCGGCGCTCACTGCCAGCATCTGTTTTTTGAAAGCGGCAATTTCGTTGGTCACGCGCGTTTTGACGAGCTGATTAAAACCGTCGGCGTTTGCCGCGCCGCTCAACTGCGGATATTCGGCGGACAAAGTAAGCCGTTTCGGTTTGACCGCTTCGCTGATTCGGCTGTCCGTGATTTTCGCCGCGCCGGTAAAATAAATCAGTTGCTCGGTCGCCATGAAAACGAGCGGTTCCGTCGCTTTCGGTTTGCGCCATTCGCCTTCGAGCGTCGCGCCCGAGTGATTAGCGTCTTCCGTCCAGGTTCCGGTAAATTCGCCGGTCGTTTTCCCGGCGGCGTCCGTTTCGCGCAAAACGAATTTGCCGCTGGCGTCAATCGTTCCGTCGAGTTTGAGCCGATTCGCGCCGCCCGATTTGACGTAAAAATAACTGCCGCTCAATTTGTCGCCGTCGCGCCGCAGAGACATTTCAAACTTCGCGTCGTAAATGATGCCTTTAAATAATGATTCGGCTGTTTGCCGCCCAAAATTCGCCGCCGTCGAAACTTGCGCGAATGCCGCCAGCGACAAAAAAACGAAACCATAAATGCTGATTTTAATTTTGTTCATTGTGATTTATTTAAATAGTCGCGCAGAAATAACCTTTCTTTAGCCACGAATAACACGAATAACACGAATGAAAGACAAATAAAAATAATTTAGTGTTTTTTAACTCTATTTGTTTTTTCTTATTCGTGTTATTCGTGTTATTCGTGGCTGTAAATCTTCAATCAATTCGCCTTTTTCACCGGCACTTCTTCGTCTTCGATTTCGGTGCATTCTTCGTCTTCAAAGCTGCCGTCGGCGTCATCGTCATCTTTGGCGCAGATGTCGCTTTTGCCGTCCCACGCGCCGAAATTCAAAACGTAGCTGTTGTTTTTGCCGATTTCCATATCGAATTCTTCAAACACGTCAACTTTTCCGTTCGGATTCGTGCGCGAAATGCTGACGTCGTATTTGTCGGCGTCGCCGTCGTCGTCTTTGAAATAAATCAAGCCTTTGTCCGGGTCGAGTTTGACGGTGACGGTGTTGCCCGCGGCGAGCGCGATGCCGCCGATTTCAAATTCGTAGCTCGGGCGATCCGCGCCGTCGTCGGTCGCGATGTAAAGTCCTGGTGTTTCGCCGTCGGCGCTCGCCGTAAACGAGAGTTCGCGCCCGTCCGGGCTGACCGTCATATTCAAATTTTCGTTTTTATCAACCGAAACGTCGCTGAAACCGACGACGAAACCGGAGCCGTAAATTTGCAAATCGGCGGTTTCTTCGGAATCCGTGCCGCCGAGCGTGATTTTATACGGCTTTTTGTTCGCCGGATTGATCGGCAGCAAATATTCGGGCGCGTTGTCTTCTTCGCCGTCGCCCGCGATCAAATTGACGAGCGCGCCGGGAATTTCGTTGACCGAATTCTTTTTCGCCGCGTCATAACCGACGCGTTTGCCCGCGCCGTCCGTGATTAAAATATCAATATCGCCCGAAGCCGAAACGTTTAATTCTTCCTGTTCCTGCGATTTACGGCGTTTTTCGCGTCGTTCCGCGCGGACGAACGAGGCGTTCAGCATAAAGTTTTTCGGCAAACCGTTGTCGTAAAACGCTTCTTCGTCGTCGCCTTCTTCCTCTTCGTCTTCGTCGCAAAACGGGCATTCGTAACGCGCCCGCGCGCGGTCGGAAAGTCGTTTGAGTCCGAGCGTGTTGCTCGTCGCGTTGCCGACGTAATCGCGCGCCGTTTCCGCCGGATTATTCGCCGTGTGATAACGCCAAGTCTCTTTGTTTGCATCAATAACGACGTATTTCGTTTGTCCCGGATAATTATTGTCGTAAACGTGAATGCGGTAAATTTCGCCGCCCATATCTTCGACCGCAATCGGCACAATCGCGTGTCCGCGCGTGTATTTTCCGGCTTCTTTCATCCACACTTCGAGCGTGTAAAATTCCTTTTTCGCTTCCATCGCTTCGGCGATCATCAACAGAATTTGCGACGGCTTTTTCTGAAACGTCGGTCCGCGAAATTCGTAAGTTTCGCGCAAAAAAGTCAGCGTTTGATAAAAAGAAACGTAATTGCTCGTAATTTGATTTTTCTGCAAATCGAACAAATTGACCGCGCCGCGCTGAAAATCCGCCGGTTTTTTGCGACCTTTAAACGGGCGACCGACAAACATTCGCAAACTCGCCACCGAAAATCCGTCGCAGTGTCCGCCGTTCATTTTCTCAATCGCTTCTTCCGCCCAGCGCTCCGCCGTTTCATACAAAACGCAGTCGCGCGCGGTCGAACCTTCGATGCAGACGTTTTCCGCGCCGAACATTCTGATTAAATCATCCGCCGTCAAATCTTCGTCGTAATCCGGATTTTCGCCGAAATTGCGAAAGCCGAAACCGTTGATTTTCGGATCAAAACCGATTTCCGCGACGATTTCGCCGCGCGTCGCTTCTGTCGCGCCCGACTCGATTGCCAAAAGCGGCGCGGCGAACATTAAAACCAGTAAAAAACAAACGCTAATTTTCTGTATCAACATAATTTTCAAATCAAATATTTCGTAAAAACAACCTGAAAATTCAGCGTCATTTCGCCGAGTTTTTCATCTTTCTAAGTTGCGCGATCAGTTTTGGGGACGTTGAAATCATTGAATTTTCCAGTTCGTACCAACCCTTTCCGCCCGCTGGAATTGCAGATTCTTTTTCCAGAAAAACGATGCAGTCTTTGCCGATCAGTTTTTGCACGTCGTAATCTTCTTCGGCGTGAAAATAAAAAGTCAAAATTTTGCTTTTTTTGACAGTTCCTTTGAAAATTTCGACGACTTCGCTTTCGGCAGCATAAAGCGGATGAACGTCTTCGGCGGCAAACTTGACGGCTTTGATTTTCACGCGCGCGACTGCGCCGACCGCCTTGAAATCGCTTTTAATTCCGGCAAGCGAGCGCCCGTCAAATTCGCTTTGCGCGCTTGCGCCGAAAGCAAACAGCGCGACGAAAAATAAAATTCCCAAAAGTTTGGCTTTCATATTTTTTGCATTCCATATTAAGAGAAATGCGCGCTTCCATTTATTTTTTGCGACGTCCGAGCGATTTAACCGAAACGACTTTGGTAATGCTCGCGCTCGCCGACAAACTGGCTTCGAGTCCGGGAACTTTACACGCCGCTTCGCCGGTTTCGCCCGTCACTTCGCATTCGTCGCCGTTTTTGCACGCCGCTAATATTTGGCGTCCGGCGTCCGAATTATTTTTGAAACAATACGCCGCGTAATCGCCGGTTTCCTCGCCGACATATAAAATCACCGATTCGGTTTTGCCCGTTTGCAATTCGCCGGAAATCCCTTCTCCCGCCGCACTTTGCGCCGATGTTTCGTAAATTTTCCGCAGCGAATCGGCGCCTTCGATTTCCGCATTCGGATAATAAATATCGCTGATTTTCCACGCTTTTCGGGCGTCGCGTTCGAGCCGAAACAAAATCGTCTCGGCTTTGCCCATATTTTTGAACGTGACGGGAACGTCCGCCAAATCCATATTGCCTTCGCCGTATTCGGGTTTGCCGATTTTGAACAAAGTGATTTGCGTGTCCTGCGCGTTGTAAAGCGGATCGAAACCGAGCGCGCCGACTTCGCCGTTCGCTTCAATCGCGTCCTGCCAAATCACATCGGCGAAATCTTTCGCGAAATATTTATCAACGAGCGCGCGGCTTTTCGTCTGAAAAAACGGACCGTTTTCGCCTTTTTGCGCCGCGTATAAATTTTTCACAACCGCGTCGGGCGCAATCGCCGCTGTCGCCGGTTTTTTCGTTTGCGCGAAACTGATTGAAGTCGCCGCCAAAATTAACGCGAGCAGAATAAATTTGAATTTCATATTTTTATTTTTCGATTTTTCAACAAATGAGCTGCCGCATTTGCGCGCTGATGTTTGTAAAATCAGCGCGAGCTTTTGCCGCAATATTTTACTCGATTATTTCCTTCGGCGCTTTGTATTTACGGCTCCAATCCAAATAACAAACGTCGTGACA
>SXVE01000266.1 GCA_005790265.1 Acidobacteriota bacterium
ATTTTTCCCGTTCATCCGAATCCGAACGTGCGCGCGGCGACCGACCGAATTTTAGCCGGACAGCCGCGCGTTCATTTGCTCGCGCCGCTCGATTACGCGGATTTCGTTTATTTGATGAACGAAGCGTGGCTGATCGTTTCCGATTCGGGCGGCGTGCAGGAAGAAGCGCCGAGCGTCGGCAAACCTGTTTTGATTCTGCGCGAAAACACCGAACGCCCGGAAGCGATTCGGGCGAACGCCGCAAAACTCGTCGGCGCGAATTCTCTGGCGCAAATGCTCGAAGAGAATTACAATGACACGCGCTGGATTGATTCGGTCAGAACCATCGAAAATCCGTTCGGCGACGGCACGGCGGCGCGAAAAATCGCGGACGTTTTGCAAAAGGAATTTCACCGCGAAATTGAAACGAATCTTTTCGTCGCTCAAACAAAACCGACGCCGATTTTCACGACTTAGTTTTTTTATTTGTTCGCCGACAGTTTTCATTGACCGCTCAAATTGAAACCGATTTTTCACTGAACTTTTATGACTCAAAACGCAGCAGCTAAAAAACATCTTTTGACCATTCTGGTCGAAGATTATTTTCACGTCGGCGCGTTTGAAAACTTAATTCAGCAGCGCAACTGGTCGCGATTCGAGCCGCGTTACGAACAAAACACGCGCAAAACTCTGGATTTGCTCGACGAGCTGAACACCAAAGCGACGTTTTTTGTTCTGGGCTGGATCGCCGAGCAAAATCCGCAACTGATTCGCGAAATCGTCCGGCGAGGTCACGAAGTCGCTTCGCGCGGATTTTATCATCGCAGTTTGAAAAACTTAACGGCGGACGAATTTCGCGAGGATTTGCGCCGGACGAATCACGCGCTCGAAACGGCTGCTGGACAAAAAATCGTCGGTTATCGCTCGGCGGAAAAATTAAATTACGAAAAAGACGCGTGGATTTTCGACGTTCTGGCGGAAGAAAATTTCATTTACGACGCTTCGTTTTTGCCCGCGCGCGCCGATGAAAAAGCCAGGCGTTTCGCCCGCCGGATTCACACGAACGGGAAAATCGTTTGGGAATTTCCGTATTCGACGAGAAACTTGGGCGTCGGACTGTTGCCGATTTCCGGCGGCAATTATTTTCGCCAATTTCCCTACACGCTGATGCGCAAAGCCGTCAGCAACTGGCACGAGAAATACGCGGAACCGTTCGTTTTTTATTTTCACGTCTGGGAACTCGACCCGGAACAACCGCGCATCAACGCCGCTTCAAATTACAATCGCATTCGTCATTACCGTAAGCTCGACAAAATGGAATGGATTATCAAGGAAAATCTTCAGCTTTACGATTTTTGCGGCGCGGCGGATTTTTTGGGCGTCAAAGACGAATTACGAATGACGAATGACGAATCGCGCGCGGAAACATTGCCGCTCGAAATTGGCGATTCCGAATCCAAAATCCAAAATCCGAAATCTAAAATTTCGATTGTTATTCCGTGTTACAACGAAGAACCGGCGCTTCCTTATTTGGCAAATACGCTGCGCGGTTTGGAGCTGGAATTAAAAGAAAATTACGAGCCGGAATTTATATTTGTTGACGATTGCAGCACCGACCGAACTTTCAACAAATTAAACGAGCTTTTCGCGTCGCGCGACAACGTGCGAATCGTGCGCCACGAAGCTAATCAAGGGGTGGCGGCGGGAATTATGACCGGAATCGAAAGCGCGCGCACCGAAATCGTCTGCTCGATGGATTGCGACTGCACTTATGATCCGCACGAACTCGCCAAAATGCTGCCGCTTTTGGGAGAAAACGTTGATCTCGTCACCGCATCGCCGTATCACGAAAAAGGCGGCGTGCGCAATGTTCCCGAATGGCGGCTTTTTTTATCAAAAGGCGCGTCGTTCCTTTATCGCCGCGTTTTGCGCTCGAAACTCGACACTTACACGAGTTGTTTTCGCGTTTACCGGCGCTCGTCGGTCGTTGATTTGCCAATCGAAGAAAAGGGTTTTCTGGGCGTGGCGGAAATGCTCGGACGACTCGATTTGAACGGCGGAAAAATCGTTGAATATCCGGCGGTTTTGGAAGTTCGGCTGTTCGGATTTTCCAAAATGAAAACGGCGCGGATGATTTTCGGTCATCTCAAATTGCTTTCGCAGCTCGCCAAAATCCGCGTTTTCGGGAAACCGGAAACAATTAAAACTTCTATAGCAAAAGAAAATCTCGAAGCTGTTTCTAAAAAATAAAAAACAAAACCACGCGGAAATAAAAATATTTTTGCAATGAGCTTTTTTTTCCGCTAATTCCGATTTATCAATTCAGGTGAAACATTTATGACTCCAGCAACAGAAAAAGAAATTGTCAAATTACCAAACGATCAGGACGCATCGGGCAGAACTTTCGGCGCGGAAGAAATCGCCGCCGTGACCGACGTTTTAACGAGCGGCGTTTTGATTACGACCAAAGGCAAATACGGCAAAATGCTCGAAGAAGAATTCGCGCGTAAACTCGGCGTCAAATACGCTTACGCCTGCAATTCCGGTTCGGCGGCGGTGCATGTCGCGATTGCGGCGATCAATCCGAATCCGGGCGACGAAATCGTCACGACTTCGATCACCGATATGGGCGCACTGACGCCGATCATTTTTCAGGGCGCGATTCCGGTTTTTGCCGACGTTGATCCGAAAACTTTGAACGTGACGGCGGAAACGATTGAGCGAGTTTTGTCTGAAAAAACGAAAGCGATTATCGTCACGCATCTGTTCGGCAATCCGTGCGAAATGAAAGCGATTATGGAACTCGCCGATTCGCGTAACATTCCAGTCATCGAAGACACGGCGCAATCTTTTATGGCGATGTGCGACGGCAAATACGCCGGAACAATCGGCAAAATCGGCGCGTTTTCGTTTCAGCAGGGCAAACAAATGACAACCGGCGAAGGCGGAATTGTTGTCACGGACGACGACGAAATCGCGCGCCGAATGTATCTTTTCATCAACAAAGCGTGGGGTTACGGCGACCCAAATCCCGATCATTATTTCGCGTCATTAAATTATCGAATGACCGAACTGCAAGCGGCGGTTTCGTATGAGCAACTTAAAAAGCTCGATCATTCCGTCGCGCAGCGCCAGAAAATGGCGGCGCTTTTGGACGAAAAAATCAAAGACATTGACGGCATCGAAAGTTATAAACCGGTTGAAGGTTCGACGATGACTTACTGGAAATTCTGCTTGAGAGTTGACGACACGAAAATCGAAGACGGCTCGGTCGGACTCTCGAAAGCGTTGAAAACTTACGACGTCGCCAGCGCGCCGCGTTACGTCGTCAAACCGGCTTACAAATGTATGGTTTTCCGCGACCAAAACACGTTCGGCGATTCACATTATCCGTTCAATTTGGCGCGTCCCGAAGCGGTTGATTACAACGACGACAATTTTCCGGGCACAATCAAAGGTCTGCACGACGTTCTCGTCCTGCCGATCAACGAACGCTACGAAGAAAAACACATCGAATTTTTAGCCGACTCAATCCGCGAAGCGGTTGCGCAAGTCAAAAAATAAATTAGCCACGAATAACACAAATTACACAAATTACACAAATAAAAAGCAAAAAACATTCGTGTAATTTGTGTAATTCGTGGCAAAAAATCTTATGAACAAACTAAAATTTGCACTCATCGGA
>SXVE01000267.1 GCA_005790265.1 Acidobacteriota bacterium
TCAACGCCGAAAACAATTTCTGGGGCTGCAACGCCGGACCACAGCCTGCGCCGGGCAACAACTGTTCGACAGTTTCGGGTTTGGTGGATTTCGATCCGTGGCTCGTTCTGGACGACACGACTTCGACCGCCTCGTCGGTTAACACCGGCGCGACAAGTACGGTAACGACAAGTTTGCGCAAAAACTCCGACGGAGCTGATACTCACGCGCTTCCGGGCAATCCGCATCTGCCGAATCCGCTGACCATTTATCCAAGCGGCATTCCGGTTAATTTTTCGGCAACCAACGGCACGGTCAATCCGGCTGTCACGCCGCTCGTTGACGGTCTGGCGTCAACGACATTTACCGGCGGCGGCGTTTTCTCCGGCAATCAAACGGCAGTCGTTACGGCAACGGTTGATAATGCTTCGGACACGGTCAACATTACTGTCAACGACACGACCAATCCGACCGTCACGATTAATCAAAAAATCGGTCAGCCCGACCCGGCAAACGGCGTTCCGGTTGAATTCACGGTTGTTTTCAGCGAAGTCGTGACCGGATTTGATAACAGCGACGTTTCCGTCACAGGAGTTACTTTCTCAAGCATCGTCGTCACCGACAGCGGCGACGGGAAAACGTATAATGTTGCCGTCACGCCGACGAGCAGCGGCGTCGTGACGGCGACGATTCCAGCGGGCGCGGCGCTCGATCCGGCGAACAATCCGAGCGCGGCTTCGTCATCAACCGACAATCAGGTCACTTTCTTCGTCGGCGCAATTGAGTTCGTGGTTGATGATTTAAATCAAAATTGTCTCAACAACGGCGCACCGGTTTATACGACGATTCAAGCAGCAGTCGCGGCGGCAAGTCCGGGTTATATCATCAGAGTTTGTTCGGGAACGTACACCGTCGGCTCCAACATACCGCTAAACAAAGCCGGTCTGACGATCATCGCCGCCGAAGCGGTCAAACCATTGGTCAACGTTTCGGGCAGCGGCAACAGCTTCACGGTCAGCGCGTCCAATATCACAATTGACGGATTGAACATCGTCAAAACTGATGCGGTTGGAACGCACAATATCATTACCGTTCAGGGAACAAACTTCAGCGGCAAAAATATTGACTTTACGGCGACGACGCCGTGGCAGTCGTCGGGGACAGCCCGCGGCTACGAAATTTCCGGCACGGCGACTGGATTTCTGATCGATAACAATCGGTTCACCGATTTGCGCCAACCGGCATACATCAACGGCAACGGCGGCAACACGGTGCTCGGAACGGTTTCTAACAACACCGCGACCAGAACGAAAGGATTTGTCGTGGACGGTGCCTTGGTCAATTTCACGGGAAATACGTTCGGTCAAACCTGTTCCGCCTGCGATACGGATATTGCTCTTCTGAACAATTCCAACGCGGCGTATCAGAATTTTTATCTCCCGAATCTTCTCGCCATCAGCACGGCGAACGACAATGCGCACATTGACGTGCAGTTTACACCGGCGAACGACAGCGGACGCGCGGTTTCATATGTTGACGCCGCAACCGGTTCAGTAAACAATGACGGACGAATCGGAAAACCGTATGCAAGCATTCAGCAAGCGATTTATATCCCTGACACCAGTCCGAGTTCGCGCATTGAAGGAACTTTGCCGGGCGGAACGGTCTACGTCGCGGCGGGAACTTATCCTGAAACCATCGTTGTTGACCGACCGCTGAAAATTCTCGGCGCGCAGAACGGCAATCTTGCCAAACCGCGCACCAATACAGCCGCCGAGTCAACGATTGTCGTCGGTTTAAGCACGACCACGCCTGTTGATATTCAGGCTGACAACGTTACTTTCGACGGTTTTAACTTTGATATTAATCAAACCAATCCGACGACGAACAATGGAGGAGATAAACCGCAGGTGATTATCAGAGCCTCCAGCAATCCGGGTCCGGGCGGCGACGGCTATCAGAACATCAGAGTTCTCAACAACCGTTTGCCCTACAGCGAAGCGGAAGTTGAAAACACTTTCAATGAAAAATACGGCGTCTGGTTTGCTCAAAGTACGGATTCGCTAATGGAGGGCAATTACTTAGCCGGATTTCCCGGTTATGGATTACTCGCCGAATCGGGTTCGACTAATTTAATCGTTCGCAACAACGATACTTTCAATAACAACATTGCAGGCTTTGCGGCACAGAGCAATTTCACACGACCCGCTCCGCAGCTTAAGCACAACAACCTTTTGGTCGAAAACAATCGTTTTGATCGCGACGAGGTGTTACTGTTTCAAGTCGAAGGCGGCATCATTCGCAACAATACGCTGATCGGCGGTCAGCTCGGCTCGGGTCGAGTGAACATGGGCGGCGGAAACAACAACATCGACATCACCGGCAATACATTTTCGTTGAGCCGCCTGCAGGGCGTCGCAACATTCACGTATTTTGAGCCGAGCAATAACACCATTCCATTTGCTCCAAACAGCAATATTGATGTTGTCGGCAACACGTTTACTCGCTTGATCAGTCCGGCTCTTAACGGACCGAATTCGGCGACGACCGGTTCGTTTGCGGCGATTGATTACCGCGGCACGGGCGGCAACAATACGATTGCGAACAACACTTTGAGATTGTTCGGTACGCTTCCGGCGGGCGGCAACTCCAGTTTCGGCATTCGCCTGCGCGGCAGCGGTTCCGGTAATTTTGAAATTACCGGTAATAGTCTCGACGGAGGAAACGTGACGGCAACCGGAACGGCTCTGCCGGTTACCGGTTTAAATATTTTTTCCAACGCGACCGGCAGCGTGCCTGCCGATGCCGGAGCGTTTCCGGCTTCGTCAATCGTAAACGTTAACTGCAACACGTTCACTCGTTTCCAAGACGGCATCTCCGTTTTCGATCAAGTCAACAACACGTACGGCGGATTGCAGTCCGGCAGCAACATTACAATTAACAACAACAATATCGTCGGCAACAGTCAATTCGGCGTCAACAACGGCGGCACGAGCGCAACCATTAATGCACAAAGCAATTACTGGGGCGCGGCAGACGGTCCCGGACCGGTTGGACCGGGCAGCGGCGACCGAGTAACGCCGAACGTTGATTTTTCCAACTTCCGTACGTCACCGGTTACCGGCTGCGCCAATTTACCGCCGCCGCCGCCGACAGTAACGATTAATCAAGCCGCCGGACAAGCTGATCCGACGAGCACATCGCCGATTACGTTTGACGTAGTTTTCAGCGAAGCGGTAACGGGCTTTGACGCGAGCGATATAGATTTAACCGGCAGTTCGGCATTCGGCACGGGCGCAACCCCGACCATTAACGTCAGCGGCAGCGGTTCGACTTATACCGTTACCATCGGCGGAATGACGCAGAGCGGTACGGTCACGGCAAGAGTCAAACCGGGCGCGGCAACCGGAGCAAGCGGCACAACCGTCGCTTCTACTTCGACGGATAACACGGTTACTTATAATTTCACGGTCGCCAATCCGGGCAATACGGTGCAGACAGTTAATCCGGTCAACATCACGGCGCAGCAGTTTAGGTTTTTGAACGAAGGACCGAACGGCAGCGGGGCGTTTGTCACCGGACCGGGAACACCGCCGTCGGGCATCGGCAGCGTGCAGCTAACGGTTGACAGCACCGGACGGCAAAATCTGGTAACCAATCGTTATGCCGGTACTCGTTTAGCCGACATTACGGCGTTGAGTTACAGCGCATATACCAATCGAACCGATAATTTAACGATTACGCTGCAGTTTGATGCCGATTACAATTTGAGCGACACGGACACCAGTTTTCAAGGAAGATTGGTTTATGAACCTGCCGCTCAAGGAATCACGGTCACGCCGAATACTTTTCAGACGTTCGACACGCTCAACGGAAGGTTTTACGCAACGCGCGCGCCGTTTAACACGGTTTGCTCGCAAGCCAACCCGTGCACGCGCGCGCAATTACTGGCGGCGTATCCGAACGTCGGTATCAGAACGGTGACGACTGCCGACCCGAACGGGAGCGGTATTTTAATACTGCGAGCGGGCGGACCGTTCGCGGGCGGAATGGTTGCCAACGCAGACAATTTGGTGGTCGGCGTCAACGGCGCGACGACGACGTTCGATTTTGAACCGTCGCCGCCGACCGTTTCGATCAGCGATGCGACGGCAGTGACCGAAGGTAATGCGGGAACAACGACGGCGACTTTTACCGTTTCGATTTCGCAGGTCAGCCAGTTGCCGACGACCGTCACCGTTAATACGGCGGACGGAACGGCGACAACGGCAAACGGCGATTACGCTGCTGTTACCAATCAAACCGTAACAATTCCCGCCGGTCAGACTTCGACGACCGTCACGGTCACTGTTTACGGCGATACGAATGTTGAAGGCAATGAAACCTTTACCGTCAATTTATCGAACGCGCTCAACGCGGCGATTGATGATGGTCAGGGCGTCGGTACGATCAACAATGACGATGTCGTTATTTCATTTTCTTCGGCGACTTATAACGTTAACGAAGGCGACGGAACAGCGACAATCACGGTGACGCGCAGCGGCGCAACGCCAAATTCGGAAACCGTTAACTTTGCCACGAGCAACGGCACGGCGACCGGCGGAGCGGCTTGCACGGCGGGCGTTGATTTCATTAATAACAGCGGCACGCTGACCTTTGCGGGTAATGAAACGAGCAAAACGTTCAGTGTCACGGTCTGCAATGATCTGATCAGCGAAGCAGGCGATCCTGAAACCGTTAATCTGACGCTTTCCAGTCCGTCGAGCGGCGCGACGCTCGGAACTTCGAGTGCGGTGCTGAATATTTTCGATAATGACGGCGCGGGAGCCATCACGATTTCAGGAAATATCAAGCAATTCCAGAATCCGGGACCGAACACGAATCTGGCAGGCGTTACGGTCACATTGAGCGGTTCGGCTTCCTGCACGACAACGACCGACGCGAACGGTAACTACAGCTTCGGCGCGCCGTCCTGCACGATTCCGGCTGGCGGCAGTTACAAAGTAACGCCGAGCGGCTTAGGTAAAATTTACGATCCGATTTACCGCAATTATTCGGGTCTTAACGTCAACGTCACCGACGCGAACTTCATCGCTTACAACAGCATCAATGATGTTCCGCGCCGCGTCAGAGTCGGTTTCAGCACGGTCGCGCCGGGACAGCAGGTTTCCGTTCCGATCAGGCTTGAAAGTATGGGCGATGAAAACGGCGTGAGCTTTAGTCTGACATATGATGCAACCCGACTCAGCAATCCGGTCGTGACATTGGGAGCCGATGCTCCGGCAGGATCGTCGCTAATCACGAATCCGGGAACGGGCGTAATCGGAATTATCGTGACCGCTCCGTCGGGACAAACATTCGGCGCGGCGGGATCGAAAGAGATCGTTAAAATTCAGTTCAACACTGCACCAAATACTGATTTCAACACTCCTTTGACGTTTACCGACTCGCCGATTGTTCGCAACGTTAATGATGTCAGGTCAAATCCGCTGCAAGCGCAGTTCATCAACGGGGTTGTCGTTTTCGCGCAAGGTTTGGAATCGGATGTAGATACGAGACCGAACGGCGACGGCGATGTTGATCTCGGCGATTATATTCAAACCGGCAGATTTGCCGCCAATCTCGACACGCCGGACTTTGCCACCAGCAATGAGTTTCAGCGTGCCGACAGCGAACCGTCAGCGCTCAAGGGCGATGCGGACGTTGATCTCGGCGACTTTATCCAAGCCGGACGTTACGCCGCGACGCTCGATCCGTTACAAACGGTTGGAGGTCCGGCTTATCCGACAAATGCTCCGCCTGACTTGCTACAAAAAGCCGGAGGCAGAGAGAATCTTTTGGCGATACCGCGCATCGTGAGAGCAGTCAACGCATCGGCTTCACCCGGTTCTCAGGTTACGGTTTCGGTCGAAGTCGAACCGGAAGCAGGTGATTTGGGCGTTAGTTTTACGATGGATTATGACGTAAACAAACTTAGTAATCCGCAAGTCGCTCTCGGCAGCGGCGCGCCGGGTGCCACTTTAATTCCGAACACTAATAATCCGGGCAAAGTAATTGTTCAGCTCGCGTATATCACCGGCGGATTTCAAGCCGGCACGAAACAGCTGCTGACTATTACATTCAACGTTGCGGGAAATGCTTCGGCAGGACAAACGCCGCTGATATTCAATGACACTCCAGTTCAACGCCAGATTCGCAACAACAGTAACTTAATTGTCGCGTCGAACTTTGTTAGCGGATTTGTCAATATTTTAGGACCGACGGCGGCTGGATCTTCAGTTGCCGGTCAGGTCGTCACGGCAACCGGACGGGCAATTCCCAGAGCACAAATCTCCCTGCAAAACAGCCGAGGAATTGTTCGCTCAACGATTTCCAATCCGTTTGGTAAATTCCGTTTCAATGATCTGGAAGTCGGAGAAACATACATCATTACTGTTTCTTCCAAAGGTTATAAATTCACTGAACGAATTGTGAGTTTGACAGACAATTTGGAAGACTTAACGGTTATTGCCAACCAGTAAAACGGCAAGCAAAAAAAAGGGCGGAGAATATTCTCCGCCCTTTTTTTTTATCAACTAAATTTCATTCAATCAACAAATTAACACGACAGTGTCGCTTATACCTTTGCTTTGTTGATGTTGTCTTGAAAAATTTGTGCGACATCCTTCAAGTCGCTCGTGACTCGTGTTTTTGGCAGTGAATTTAGAAAATCTTTGCCGTAGCTTTTGGTTTTCAAACGCGGGTCGAGCAGGGCGATGACGCCGCGGTCGGTTTTGCTTCTGATTAGTCGTCCGATTCCCTGTTTCAGAGTGATAACGGCGTTCGGCACTGAGTAGTCGAAAAACGATTTGCCGCCGTTGTCGTCAATGAATCGGGTGCGCGCGGCGACAATCGGATCAGACGGGACGGCGAACGGGAGTTTGTCAATGATGACGCACGAAAGTTGTTCGCCCTGCACGTCAACTCCTTGCCAGAAAGATGAGGTCGCAAATAAAACGGCGTTCGGCGTTGTGCGGAATTTTTCGAGAAGTCCGGCTTTTGACATCGAACCCTGAATAAAGCACGGAAAATTAACGCGCATCGAAACGAGTTCGTAAAGCGCGTTCATCGAAGAATTGCTCGTCGAAAGCACGAACGCGCGCCCGTTTGTGACCTGCAAAATTTTGACGATTTCCGCCGCCGCCATCTGCGAGAAAGTCGGTGAACTCGGCTCCGGCATCGCTTTCGGCAGATAAATCACCGCTTGTTTTTGATAATCGAAAGCCGACGGCGCGAGCAGCGTTTCGGTATCTTTGCCTTCCAAACCGAGACGATCTTTGATGAAATCGAATTTTCCGTTTGATGAAAGCGTCGCGCTCGTCAAAACGACGGTTTCCATTTTGTCAAAAAGTTTGTCCTGCAAAAGCGAGGAAACATCAATCGGCGACGCGCGCAGAAACATTCCGCGTCCGCGTTTTTCCAGCCAGTAAACGTAATTTTTTTCGGCTTGCGTGCAGATGAAATCGAGGTCGAAACGAGTTTGCCGGACGCGGCGCACCAAACTTTCGGCTTCCGTCATTTTTTCGGCGTAAACGTCCGCGCCGGTTTCCAGTCTTTCGAGCGCCGAATCAAAGGCGAAATAAGCTTCGCCCAATGCCGTCGGCTGAATTTCGCCTTTCGTATTTTTCTGCGCGAAAGCGTTCGGCGCGAGCGGAAAACGCCCGTCGTTGTTGCGCGCCTGCACGAAACGCACCCAGAATTGGTCGGCGAGACCGATGATTTTCGCGGCGAGTTTGGTTAATTCTCTGGTCGCGGCGGCATCGGTAATCGGCAAGGCGTCGGCGTCGCGCACGAGTTCGTCAATTTGAAAGCTCGAAACCTGAAAACCGAAATAATCGGCGGCGATGTCTTCGATCAAATGCGCTTCGTCAAAAATGACCGCGCCGTAATCGGGCAAAACTTTGCCGTATTCGTTGCCGCGAATGTTTAAATCGGCGAAAAACAAGTGATGATTGACGATCAGAATATCGGCGTTTTCGGCGCGCTCGCGCATTCTGGTAATAAAACACGGCTCGAAATTCGGGCATTTTTGACCGAGACATGTTTCCGATTTGGCATTGATGCGATTCCAGAACGAGAGATTTTCCGGCAATCCGACGAGTTCGGAACGGTCGCCGGTCGTCGTTTCCTGCGTCCAGCGGCTGACTTCTTCAAAGTAATCGAGTTCGTCCAAACCTTCTAAAATCGGTTGGCTTTCCGCTTTTTGCGTGCGGTAGAGACACGCGTAATTCGAGCGCCCTTTCATATACGCGGCGGTGAATTTTTTCGGCATCACTTTTTGCAGAAACGGAATGTCTTTTTCCATAATCTGCTCCTGCAAATTTTTCGTGCCGGTCGAAATGATGACGCGTTTATTTTTCGCGAGCGCGTAGGCAATTGCCGGAACAAGATAAGCAAGCGTCTTGCCCGTTCCGGTTCCGGCTTCGACGATCAAGTGCTTTTTCTGCTCGAACGCGCGCAAAACCGCGTCAGCCATTCTGATTTGTCCGGCGCGATGTTCGTAGTTCTGGTGGAATTTGGCGATCAGCCCGTTTTTTCCAAAAATTTCTTCCATTAAATTGTGTATTTATGACGGATTTTATTGACTAAAAAAGCGATATTTGTTAAAAATTTTAAAACCCCGAATTTTCGATACATACATTTGAGTAAATTTGTCATCAATTGGTATCAGCAAAAACAGTTCAATTCCAATAATACCAAATTTTTTCGAGTAAACCGACGCCATCGTCGAAGCAATTTTTCGGGCGGAGACAGTTTTTTCTTTGTCAAAAATTAATCGTTAAATTTCGCCTTAGATATTGAGAATTTCCAAGCATTCTCGAATCGTCTCGTTAAGCTTTTAGGAGGGCTTACCAATGCACAAAAATCCCAGCTCAGAAACGCGCCGCAATCTTTTGTTCTGCTTTGTTATCTTAGGATTAGCGGCGGCGATGATCGCTGTTCCGTATCATTTCCGCTCGACTGCCGTTTCACCGTCGAAAGCCGAAATCACTGCGACGGCGAAAACCTCAAGTCACGAAAAGGATTTGGAAAATTACGATATTCGCACGGATAAAAAAGCATTTGAAAAATTAGCCGGTTTTCGCCGCACCGCGAATAAAAGCGCGGCGACGGTCGCCGATGCGCGCGATGCTTTTGTCGCTGGCGAAGCGGAATTGAAACGAAAAGTGCCGACGCTGAAAGTCGAGTATAATGCCGAACTGAAAACGCCCGAAGTAATCGCGCCTGATGTCGCAAAAGGAAAAGCCGTTCTGAGCGAAGCGCTCGCCGGTTCGCGCGCCGATACGCTGCGCAGTTTCGTGCGCGGCAATGAAAAACTGCTCGGCGTTTCTTCGACAAGCATCGAGACGCTCAAAACCACTGCCGATTACACCAATCCCGACGGCAATCTCTCGTTTGCGGAATTGGAACAAAACATCAACGGAATTCCGGTTTTTCGCGGCGAAGTAAAAGCCGGTTTCAACAAAAAAGGCGAAATCATTCGCGTGATTAACAATCTCGCTCCCGGTTTGGAAAGCGCTGACGTTTCGACCGATTTTCGCAATCCGGCAAACGCCGTCAGCAGCGCGGCGAAATACGTCAATTTTGAACTGAAAACCGATTTGACGCGCGCCGAATCAATCGGCGACGAAACGAAAGTTAAATTCGGAACGGACGATTGGGCGCCGACGGCGGAAAAAGTTTATTTCCCGACCGAACCGGGCGTTGCCGTTCCCGCCTGGAAAGTTCTGATTTGGAAGCCGGTCAATGCTTATTACGTGATTGTTGACGCGGAAAACGGCACGATGCTGTGGCGCAAAAACATCACGGAAGATCAAACGCAGGCGGCGACTTATAACGTTTACGCGAATCCGAACGCGATGATTAATTCGGCGGACAATCCCGCGCCGCTTACGCCCGGACCGGTTTCGCCGTCCGGCGGAATACAGGGCGCGTTGATCGCGCGAACGAATGTGACGCGCGTCGGCAACGAAGCGCCGTACACATTTAACAATAACGGCTGGATCAGCGACGGCAACAACGTGACTGACGGCAACAACGTGCAGGCGGGCATTGACCGCGTGGAACCGGACGGAATTGATGCGCCGGTTACAGGCGACAATCGAGTGTTCACTTCAACCTGGAATCCGCCGCCCGGAAATCCGGCTCCCGGCGATTCGCCGCTCACTCCGCAAGCGCAAAACGGCGCGGTTATCCAAATGTTTTATATGATGAATCTTTATCACGATGAACTTTATCGTTTGGGATTCACTGAACAGGCGCGCAATTTTCAATCGAGCAATTTCGGACGCGGCGGACTCGGCAATGACCGCATTTCAGCCGAAGCACAAGATTATTCCGGTTCGAACAACGCCGGTTTCGCCACGCCGTCCGACGGCGGACGCGGAAAAATGCAAATGTATTTGTGGACGCGCCCTGTGCCGAATTACGACGGAACGACCGATATGGACATTGTGATTCACGAAGTCACGCACGGCACGTCCAACCGTCTGCACGGCAACGCCAACGGTTTGGTTTCCAATATGTCGCGCGGAATGGGCGAAGGATGGGGCGATTTTTACGCTCACGCGCTGCTTTCCGAACCGTCAGATCCGCTTAACGGAATTTATACAATCGGCGGTTACGCGCTCTATTCGCCGAGCTCTTTGGGCAATTATTATTACGGAATTCGCCGTTTTCCGAAAGCGATTATGGCGGCGACCGGCGGACCGAATAACCGACCGCATAATCCTCTCACCTTCGCCGACATTGATGCGACGCAGATTAATCTGAACGACGGCGCGTTCGCGCGCGGACCGAACGGTGCCGCGACCGCCGACCAAGTTCACAATATGGGCGAAGTCTGGAGCAGCGCTCTGTGGGAAGTGCGCGCCAAATTTATCGCGCGGCTCGGCTGGCAAGTCGGCAATCGCCGCGTTCTGCAATACGTTACCGACGGAATGAAACTGGCTCCGCTCGCGCCGACTTTTTTGCAGGAACGCGACGCGATTATCGCAGCAGCGCAAGCGAGTTTGCCGACGCCGCAGGCAAATGCCGACACGAAAGACGTGTGGGAAGGATTTCGCATTCGCGGAATGGGTTTCAGCGCAAAAATAATTAATCCCGGAACCGGCAGCAGCGACACGCGAGTTGTCGAAGCATTCGATACGCCGAATCTGTCTTCAACTCTGACTTTTTCCGACGCAAGCGGCAACAACAACGGAAATTTTGATCCGGGCGAAACCATCACCGTTACCGTTCCGCTCGTTAACAATACGGGTGAAAACGCGTCTGACATTTCAGTCGAAATCGTCGGCGGCAGTTCGGCAAGCTACGGCAGCATTGTCAACACTTCGAGCGCCAGCCGCCAAATCGCCTACACGATTCCGAGCGGAGCCGTTTGCGGCAGCGCGATCAGCCTGACTTTCAAAGTCAACAGTAGTCTCGGCGCGATGACTTTTACGCGTTCGATCATTCTCGGCACGCCGATTCCATCGGTAACCGAGAATTTTGACGGCGTGACGGCACCGAACCTTCCGGCAAACTGGACGGTCGAATCAATCAGCGGCGGCGTTAATTTCGTAACGGCGGCAAACGGAGCCAATTCCGCGCCGAACGCGGCGTTTGCGATTGATCCGTTGACGGTCGGCGGCGGAACCAATCTGACTTCGCCGTCGGTGGCAATCACCGCGCAGGCTGGTATCGTCACTTTTCAGCACAAATATCTGACCGAAAATTTGTGGGACGGCGGCGTTCTCGAAATCAGTCTTAACGACGGAAATTTTGAAGATATTCTGTCGGCGGGCGGCTCTTTTATCGAAAACGGCTACAACAGTTTTCTCGGCGACGGAACGAATAATCCGCTGGCGAATCGAGCCGCGTGGACGGGAAATTCCGGCGGTTATATCTCGACGAAAGTTCAGCTTCCGGCAGCGGCGGCAGGCAAGAATGTGCGTTTGCGCTGGCGTTTCGGCGCGGACGACAACACCGCGCCGAGCGGCGGCGGTTGGAGCATTGACGACATTCAGATCATCGGCAATTTCAGCTGCGACCCGGTCAGCAATACGCTCAAATCGCGCGCCGATTTCGACGGCGACGGCAAATCGGACGTTTCGGTTTTCCGTCCGGCTGATGGCAATTGGTATGTCAATCGTTCGACGGCAGGCTTTATTTCGGCAAATTGGGGCGCGCCGACCGACATTATTACTCCGGGCGATTTCGACGGCGATAAAAAAACCGACACGGCGGTTTTCCGTCCGTCAAACGGAACCTGGTATATCATCGGCAGCGCCAACGGTTTCTCGTCGGTTCAATTCGGGCAAAACGGCGACCAGCCGGTTTCCGGCGATTATGACGGCGACGGAAAAGATGACATCGCGGTTTATCGCCCGTCAAACGGCACTTGGTATCGTCTGAATTCTTCCAATAACGGTTTTGTTTCGGTGCAGTGGGGACAAACCGGCGACAAGCCAATCGTCGCCGATTTTGACGGCGATAAAAAAGCCGACATCGCCGTTTTCCGAACGGGAACAGGTTATTGGTATATCATCGGCAGCACCAACGGATTTTCGTTCGCGCAGTTCGGCGAAAGCACCGACAAATTGGTTCCCGGCGATTACGACGGCGACAACAAGGACGACATCGCCGTATTTCGTCCGTCAAACGGAACTTGGTACCGGCTTAATTCCTCTAACAATCAGTTTGTTTCCGTTCAGTTCGGCGAAAGCACGGACATTCCGGTTCCTGGCGATTATGACGGCGACAACAAAGACGACATCGCGGTTTACCGCAGCGGAAGATGGTATCTGAACAATTCCAGAACCGGATTTTCATTTACCGATTTCGGAGCGACGACCGACAAAGCGATTCCGACCGGCTACATTCCCAATTAGAAAATAGAAAGCAGAAAATCCGTCAGGGATTTTCAATTTTCTTCGTAAAAAAGAGCGCGCGTGATTAAAATAGCTTTGGTCACACGCGCTCTTTTTATAGTTTCAGACGAGAAACAAAATCGTCCGCAACAACGGAAAAGAACTAAGTTAACATTTCAAACATTGCTTTTCGACCGCCGGATTATCTACTATCTAATTGACTATCAGGTAACTGTTTACATTTATGAAACCGACTGCACAAAAAGAAATAACCGCCGAAACCATCAAAGAAATTACGTCTGCCTCGAATTCGCGCCTGTTGCTCAACCGCGAATTGAGCTGGCTGGAATTTAATCGCCGCGTTTTGGGCGAAGCGCTTGAAGAAAGAAATCCGCTGCTCGAAAGATTAAAATTCCTCGCTATTTTTTCAACCAATCTCGATGAATTTTTTATGATTCGCGTCGCCGGTTTGAAAGAGCAAATCGCCGAAGGCGTGAGCAAAACTTCGATTGACGGAATGACGGCAACCGAACAGCTCGCCGAGATCAGCGAAAAACTGCGCCCGATGCTCGACCAGCAAATAAAATGTCTGAACGAAGAAATTCTGCCGCAGCTCGCCGCCGAAAAAATCGAAATCGTTTCGCACAAAGACTTAAAAAAGGAAGAAATAAAATGGTGCGAAGAGTATTTTCTCAAAAATATTTTTCCCGTTCTGACGCCGCAAGCCGTTGATAAAAGCCATCCATTTCCGTATATCTCAAATTTGAGCTTAAATCTCGGATTGTTCGCCGAACCGAATAAAGCCGTTCATCACGGCAAGCTGAAATATCTTTTCAAAGAACGCCGCTTCGTCCGCGTCAAACTGCCGGCGAACGTTCCGCGCTTGATTCCGATTGACGGCAGCGAAACTCGTTTTACCCGGCTCGGCGAACTGATCGCGGCGAATATTCGCTATCTGCTGCCGAATATGGAAACGAGCGAATGCTTTTTGTTTCGTTTAACGCGCGACGCCGACATCGAACTGCGCGAAGACGAATCCGGTGATTTGCTGCGCACCATCGAACGCGAGCTGCATCATCAAAAACGCTTCAGTTTTCCGGTTCGCCTTGAAATCGAAGACGCAATGCCGCAGGAAATCGTCGAATATCTGACCGGCGCGGTCGGATTAAGCGAACAGGATATTTTCCGCGTTAAAGGATTTTTGAACATTCCCGATTTGATGTCGCTTTATTCGCTCAACCGACCGCAACTGAAAGATGCGCCGATGAGCTACACGATTCCGAAAGCGCTCCAGAAAGCGCCGAATATTTTCGATGTTTTAAAGAAGCGCGATATTCTCGTTCATCATCCGTACACTTCTTACAGCACGATCACCGATTTTATTGACGATGCGGCGGACGATGAAAACGTGCGCGCCATCAAAATCTGTCTTTACCGCGCGGGCAAAAATTCGCCGATTGTGAAATCGCTCGTCAAAGCGAGCCGCAACGGAAAACAGGTTGCCGCGCTCGTCGAGCTGAAAGCGCGTTTCGACGAGGAAAACAACATCGAATGGGCGCGTCATCTCGAAAACGAAGGCGTTCACGTGATTTACGGAATGCGCGGATTGAAAACGCACTCGAAAGTCGCGCTCGTCGTTCGCCACGAAGCGGACGAATTGCGCCGTTACGTGCACATCGCGACCGGAAATTACAATCCGACGACCTCGAAAATCTACACGGACATCGGACTTTTAACCGCTGATCCGGAAATCGGCGCGGACGCCAGCGATCTGTTTAATTTTTTAACCGGCTATTCCTACAAACCGGAATATCGCTCGCTGCTCGTCGCGCCGATTAATTTGCGCGACGGAATGCTCGAGATGATTGACTGCGAAACGAAAAACAAAATGGGCGGCAAAGACGCGCGCATTATCGTTAAAATCAACAGTTTGACCGACGACCGCATTATTCAGGCGCTTTACAGAGCTTCGCAGGCGGGCGTCAAAATTGATTTGATCGTGCGCGGAATTTGCGTGATTCGTCCGCAAATCGAAGGTTTATCGGAAAACATTCGCGTCGTTTCGATTGTCGGACGCTTTCTCGAACATAGCCGCATTTTTTATTTTTACAACGGCGGAAAAGAAGAAATTTACATCGGCAGCGCCGATTGGATGCACCGCAATCTCGACCGCCGCGTCGAAGCGATTGTGCCGATCAAACAGAAAAAGCTGGCGAAGTTTCTAAAAGAGGAAATTCTCGATTCTTACCTGCGCGACAATGTGAATGCGCAAACGCTCGACGGCGACGGCAATTACCACAAAATCAAAGCCGCGCCCGGCGAAGAATTCAGTTCGCAGGCGTATTTTTCCGGTTTGGATATTTAACCGCCAAACGGCAAAAATCAACCAAAAAAAAACCAACAAAAGAAGCTGACAATAAAAATTATCAGCTTCTTTTGTTGGTTTTTCGTTAATCGTCCGAATTTATCTATTCATTTATCTATTCAGCGGTTTGCAGCGTTTCCTTTTTTTCCGCTTCTTCAGCGCGGCGTTCTTCTTCGAGCGTTTCGAGCGCTTCTTCGATCATTTCATCGGCGTCGCGTTTTTCCTCCGGCGCGGCTTCCGGTTCTTCCTGCGTAAACTGCGCCGTCGTTTCGAGCGACAGCGAAATATACATCGGATAATGATCGGAACCGACTGACGGCAAACGTTTTAGCTCTACCAAACGAAAATGATTCGAGTGAAAAACGTGATCGAGCGGACAGCGCACGACCGGGTAAGCGACCGGAAAAGTCGGGTATAAACCGCGACCGATGCGCGGATCGAGCAAACCGCTGATTTTCTGAAAAAGTTTCGTCGTCCAAGACCACGCGACGTCGTTTAAATCGCCCGCGACAATCGTCGGCACATCGAGTTTGTCAATCATTCGACCGACCATCAGCAATTCGGCATCGCGTTCGAGCGAGCGCGTGTTTTCCGTCGGAACCGGCGGGCGCGGATGCAGACAATAAAGACTGATGCGCTTGCCCGAACGCAGCACGACATCGGCGTGAATCGAAGGAATATCGTCTTCGACCAGAAATTTCAGCTCGGCGTTTTCCATTTCGAGCCGCGAATAAAGCGCGAGTCCGTAAGCGTTATCGAGCGGACATTTTACGAAATGCGGAAATTTTCGTTCAAGTTCCGTCAGATTATTTGTCCAAAACTCGTCAACTTCGGCGAGCAGAACCAAATCGGGATTGATTTTTTCAACTAATCGAACCAATCTTTCGGTTTCGCGATTGTCGATAAAAACGTTGCAGATAAACAGTTTGATAACATTCTGCGGCAGCGGAACGCGGCTGCGCTCGACTTGTTTCGGGTAAAAAGGCAGATATTTGAGAACGCAGAAAATTTGATAAGCGAGACACGATGCGATGAGCAGCAGAAATATCACTTCGACAACGGTCAAAGGATACATCAAAACGGGCATCAGAATCAGCACCAGCAAACAGACGACCGCAATCTGCAAACGCGGAAATTCACCGATGCGAATCCACCACGCGGTATATCGCAAAAACGGCAAAACGGTCAGCATTACTGCCAGAAAACCTAAAAAATAAAGAAAACCTTCAAATGCCCAAAGAATATTATCCATCGCTGAAAATGATTTTAACTTAATTTATCGTTTAATCTGAAACCGAATTTCTTAAACTATTATTTGTTTAAAACCGTCTGACAATAGTCTACAATGACAGTGCCATCTTTTATTTCAGGAGTTTAACGAATGACCTTGTTTTCGCCTTGTCCCGCGCGCAAAATAATTATCAAATTATCCATAATCTGCGCCGCCGTCGTTTTCGCTTTTGCCGCATTCGCCTTGTTTTCGGCGCGCCCGAAAACCGTCAGCGCATCGTCATCCGGTCCGACGCCCGCGCATACTAACGCGCCGCGCGAATCCAACTGCACGACGTGCCACGCCGATTTTTCGCTGAACAGCGGAACGGGAAGCACAACGATTTCCGGTCTGCCCGCCAATTATCTGCCCGGACAAGTTATTCCTGTGACCGTCACAGTCAGCCAAGCCGACGCCGTTATTTACGGTTTTCAGCTGACGGCGATTAACGGCGACGGCGCGCAGATCGGAACTTTCACGATTCCGCAGGCGTCCGCTTCGCAGATGCAGATCGTCGCCGGTTCGGTTGACGGCATTCAGCGCCGCTACATCGAACACACGAGCAACGGTACGACGCCGACACAATTCGGTTCTAAATCGTGGACGTTTAACTGGACGGCACCGGCGCAGCGAGTCGGCAAAATTCGTTTTTACACTGCCGGCAACGCGGCGAACAGCGACCGTTCTCCGGCTGGCGATTATATTTACGCTTCGTCCGGCGCGACGCTGTCCGGTTCGGCAATCGCCAATTTCGACGGCGACGATAAAAGCGAAGTCGCGGTTTTTCGCCCGTCAAACGGCACTTGGTACCGGTTAAACTCAACGAATAACGCTTTCAATTCGTTTCAGTGGGGCGCGAGCACCGACAAAGTCACGCCGGGCGATTATGACGGCGACGGCAAAACCGATTTCGCCGTTTGGCGACCGTCAAACGGAACGTGGTATTTGCAAAGAAGCAGCGCCGGTTTCGCCTCCGCACAATTCGGACAAAACGGCGATATTCCGGTTGCGGGCGATTACGATGGCGATTTGAAAACGGATTTCGCGGTTTTTCGCCCATCAAACGGCACCTGGTATATGCAGCGCAGCACCGCCGGATTCGCTTTTCAGCAGTTCGGGCAAAACGGCGACAAACCCGTTCAGGGCGATTACGATGCGGACGGAAAAACCGATATTGCCGTTTATCGTCCGAACGGCGGAATGTGGTATCTGTTAAGATCGGCGAGCGGATTTTCGTCGGTTCAATTCGGCGAAAGCACCGATAAACCGGTTCAGAGCGATTATGACGGCGACGGCAAAACCGATGTTGCCGTCTGGCGTCCTTCGACCGGCAACTGGTTTGTTTCCGGTTCGACGCGCGGTTTTTCTTTCGTTCAGTTCGGCGCGCCGACCGACCGACCGGCACCAGCCGATTTCGACGGCGACGGCAAAACGGACATCGCTGTTTTTCGCAGCGGCACTTGGTACGCGCTGCGCAGCGCGGACAATTCTTTCTTCTCAACGGCATTCGGCGAAAGCACCGACGTTCCGATTGCGAGCGCCTACATCGCCGAGTAAATCAAACGAACTGAAAAGCCTGTAAAAACGTAAAAAACCGAGCCGCCAATAAAAGAAAAAGAGGCGAGAACTTACAAATTTAAGTTCTCGCCTCTTTTTAATATTGAGAAGTTTGTTGAAACTGTCTCAAGTCCGTAAAGCGAACTAAATCGAAGTTTTCAAACAGCTTCTGGATTCTAACCTTCACCGTTTCCGGGCGTCGGCGTCGGTACCGGCGTTGCCGTCGGTTTCGGCGTCGGTGATTTTACCGGCGACGGCGATGGCGACGGCGATGGTGATGGCGACGGCGATGGCGTTGGCGTCGGTGATTTTACCGGTGTGGCAATCGGTGTCGGTGACGGCGATGGCGACGGCGTCGGCGTTGGCGTAATATTGGGTTCCGGACCCGGATTTGGCAGATCAGTATTTCCCTGTGAATCTCTGGGCGTGGCGGCTTCGGAAAATTGCAGATTGCGCACGCTGATTTGCGTTGTTCCTTCAACTTTGCCGAGCTCACCACTGCGCAGCGGATAAGCCGTTTCAACTTCGACTCGCGGTTCGACCATTCTCACTAAAGCCGAATCCGAAACGTCGAGCTGCGCAAGCGGCTGCTGGTAAATTGTTCCTTCCGCCTCGGGTTTGAGCACGTAGCGAAACTGCAATACGGACACGTGTTCGGCGATAGTGCTGTCAATAAATGCCGTTCCTTTCACGCCGAAAACGCGGCGAATCAATCGTTGGTCGGCGGCAACAAAATAATGAATGATATTGCCGCGCATTAACGTCGCCGGCTGTTTTCCGTCCGCCCCGACCGCCGTCGCGATATTGCCGCCGGTGCCGTAACGATTTAAGCCGAGAGCGTCGCCCGTTTCCCAAAAAATGCTTCCCGCTCCTTTTCGCGTCACGGTGCCGAAAGCGCCGTTGCCGCTGCCGCTGATGTAATAAAGTTCGCCGACCGTGTAGCCGCTCACATCGCCGCCCGGAATTTTGATTTCTCCGGTGGAAATATTAACCGTTTGTCCCGGAAGCGAAACGGGCGAAAACGCCGGATCAACCGCAATTAAAGTCAGGCGATCGGTTCCGGGCAAAACGGTTGTCGCCGGATTGGTGTCGGCGACGCTGACGCCGCTGCCGACCTGATCGTCGGAAATAATCGCGCCGGTGCTGATAAAACCCTGATTATCAGGATCAATCGCCGCCGCCGTGCGCACGGTCAGAAATTTTCTGACAAACGCGGTCGGCAGCCAGAGATTGGAAATTCCTTTCATCCCGTCGCCGACGATGATCAAATCGCGCGTAATATATTCCTGCGCGTTGCGCAAGCCCTGCCCGGCGGCGGTCATTTCGTAATTGGTGTTTGCCGTAATAATCGTGCCGCGCATCAGCGAAAACACTGCGCCGAGAACGATCAGCATTATTACCATGACAACCATCAGCTCCATCATTGAAAAGCCTTTCTGATTGCGTTTATCGAGCGTTTTTGTCATTTCACGCGGCTCCTGAACAAAGTTTTAATATAATTTCTGGCGAAATCCGGTCGCCTGCACGTATTGAAAAAACGGCGTTCCGGGCGGCAGTTTCTGCGACGAAAGAAAAGTTTCATCGAAACTCCAATTTCGCTGCGGCGGCAGGTAAGTGATCGAAGTCTCGTTCTCCCACTGCGCAAAAGCCTGCGTCGAATGAAACAGCGGAATCAGCGAGCCGGTGTAATTCCAGGTCTGAATAGTATTAACTCCGCCTTTGTTAAAATTCCACATTTCCAAAAATCGCGGGTAATTGATGATTCCGCCGTTGCGCCGCAATCCGTCGGCGTCTTTGCCGGGAATCTGCGTCATCGCGGAAATCGTCGTTCCGGCAATAATTCCGACTCTGACCGACGTGCTTTCCGCGAGCGAAGGCAGATTTTCATCGGCGGCGCGATACGGTTCGCCGCCGAGATTGCGACCGTCCGAGCTGCCTTCCGGATATAAAGCCGAAAGCGCGTCAAACCACGTTTTCGAGAGCGGCGAAAAAGCGTCGGCGACGATTGATGCGGGAATTTGCGCGCCGGTAAATCCGCCGTTGTTTAAAGTTGAGCCGCCCGTCGGAATTCCGTTGATGCCGGTCGTATTGTAATTTCCCCAGATATGAACGAGATTTTCCGACGAAACCGTAATGCCTTTGGTCGGCGAAAGCTTGTTCGCGCCCGCCGTGATGCTGAGAGTTTCGGCATCAACCAATCTCACAGCGCGGCGAAAATAATTGACGTTTTTCTGCATTATTTGCTGAGCGCGCGCGAGCCGGTCAGTGACGACGGCGTTGATCGCCGGTTTGCTGCCGATGGTTCCCGAATCAGGCAACTCGGCGGTATTTTTCTGCAATCTGCCTTTTTTGCTGACGCCGCCCGAACTCCAGCCGAAATCAATCACGTCTTCTCCGGCGTCGAGCGCGTTGTTCGGACCGTAAATATCCTCGTTGTCAACGATTCCGTTCGTGCTCGTGTAAGCGGTTCCGTCGGCTAAATATTCGGTGCTTTTTTTGTCGCCGCGCCGGTCGGAAACGTAAACGACGTAACCTTCCACATCGCGAATGTTCGTGCTCACGGCGTTTGTTCCGGCAAGCAAATTTGCGTCGTAAACGCCGTCGAGCCAGCGCGATAAATTACGCATATTGATTTCGACAACGCTCATCACGCCGCGTTCGTAAATGTCATATTCGCTCAACGAGCTGCGCATCCAGCCTTCGCGGACGTTATAGATGTTAATCGGCACGATTGAATCGTAACCGCTCGGCGTATCTTCGCGAATGACTTTGCAATTTTTCAATCCGTTATCTTTGCATCCGTCTTTTCCCTTTCCGTTGGCGTCTTCATCGGCATCGGAGATTGACATACTCAAATAACCGCGATTGGCGGCAAAATCTTTTGCTTCCGGCGCCTGAATTTCGCCGTCGGCAACAGTTTGGTAATTTTTGGTTAGGCTGTTTAAATCAAATCCTTTTCCGTCGCGATCGCGGCTGCCCTGCACAAACGCCGCCCATAACGGTCGCTGCAAATAAACGATGCCGTTCGGTTCGCCGACCGTCATTCCCATACTCAAGATTTCTTTTGTCACGTCGAGCGTCGTGCCGTCCGGTTTGACGATTTCGATGTAAATGCGCCCTTCGATGCCCGATCCCGGCGGAATGTAGTTTCCGGCATTCGTTTTGTCGGAAGTGTTTTTAACGCCGCGCACAGTCATCGCCGTTTCGGTTTTATTATTGCTCGTTCGCTGCGATATGGGAGACGAATCGAGATACGAACCGGCATCGGAGAGTCGGCGCAGAACGCTGCCGTTCGCTAACGGCAGCGGAGCGAAACCGCTGCTGTTATTTTTCAGTAAAACGCCTTTGCCCGTCGGAATTCCGGCAACGTTGCTCGTTCCGCTGCCCGCCGTTTCGTCGTCAAGCAAGATTCTGATTTCCGCTTTGTTCTGATACCGCGAAGCCGCCAAAATCTCGTCGTCCGACGGCAGCGCGCGTTTAATCAGTTCGGCAGCGTTATTGCCGCCGGTTTCGACCGGAAGTTTAAGCGCCGCCGCGCCGGTTGTTTTCGTCAGCACTTGTCCGCCCAAACGATTCGGCGTGTTCGCTTTCGCCGGTTTGACCGAATCGGATTCCCACGAATTGTTGGCAACTCCGGTCGGACTGCCGGGAAAAAACCCGCGCAGCAAACTGCCCGGACAATTCAAATCAATCAGATCGAGACAAGATAAAGGGCTGTTCGTCAGATTTGGTCCGCCAACCGTTCCCGAACCGCTTTTGACGCTGCCGTTGTTCAGAGTGCTCTGCACGTTAATGCCATTCACATTAAAATAAACGTTTTGATTGCCGCTCGACGTGTTCGGTTCTCCGCCGCGCGTCGCATCGCGCACAAATTCGCCGCCGATTGTTACTTTATTAAGAAATTTCGTGTTGCGCAGCGCGTAGAGATTTTGATTAGTGTGAATTCTGCCGTTGAACGTCATCTGCGGACCCGGATGAATTTCGATGTCTTCGTTGCTGAACATCCCGAACTGGAAAAGCGGCACGAGATAATTGTTGAATTCGCGTTCTAATTTTACTTCGGCTTTCGAGTAATTTTGCAGCGCGGTCGAAGTCATTTTATAAGGAATCACGCTCGCGTAAAGTCCGGCATACGGACCGTCGGGAATATTCACGCGCGGATAAACGTTGTTCGGCAGTCCCTGAATAGTGCGCAGCTCGTTTAATCGCGCGGTGTCTTCAGCGAGCGTTTGGGTAAAGGAAAATCCCTCGTTTTTTAATTCCTGCGGAGGCGCCGCCGCGATTTTGCTTAAATCGTCGAGCGTCGGATTCATTTTCAAACGAAACAAATCGCTGAAATCGTTGGTCATCTTTTCCATTCCGGCGGTCGCAGCGTAAAAGGAGTGCGTGCGCTGCAAATCAGCGCCGGCAATGCGCGCTTCGCCTGAAGAAAAAGCCAGCGCCGTCAGCGCGATGACAAGCAGAATGGCGACGACGATGATGGCAATCGCCATCGCCGCGCCGCGTTCGCCGATTTTAGCGGATTTATCCGACTGACTGTGAAATTTTGAAGCAAACATTTTTACTTTTCTAAACCTCCGGAAAATTGTTTATATCGTTGTGCGCGCGTCGTTGTTCAGATAGGAAACGCCGACGATTTCGCCCACTTTTCCGTTGACGCTGGTGTACCGAACGCGAACGATCACTTTTTTCAAATTCGCGCTCAAATTGACGATCTGAATTTGCCTGATATAACCGCTGCGCAGTAATTTCATATCCACCGTATCGTCGGGCGTACCGAAAACTCCGTCATTGCCCGGCGCGGTCGAAATATCGTCGGCGGTTCCGTTCACGCCGTCCGGTCCGGGACTCGAGGAAACCATCGAGTAGCCGTCGGAAAAACCCATAAAGTTGTTTTGCGCGTCCGAATTGTCCACGCTGCCGACATTGGCAAATTGTTTAAAGTTAAGCCGCCGCGAATTGCGCAGCGATTCGACTTCCTCAATCGAAGCGACGACGACGAGTTTTGCTTTCGTCACGTTGCGGCTGATCGTGCTGAATTCGAGCGCGTAAGTCACGGCGGCGGCGGTTCCGATCAGTCCGATAGTCAAAATAAAAATCGCGATAATGGCTTCGATCAGCGAAAATCCCTGCTGCGCTTTTTTTGATTTTTCCTGTGCTGAATTTCGTTCGGTTTTATTCGACATATTTATTCACGTTTTCGCTGTAGCGCCAGATTTTGATTCGTCCGCCCGCGCCGAGCACCGACACGGCGAAAGCCATACTTTTTGGTTTTTTGCTGTGATAAAAAAACAGCGCTTTGTTTTCCGGATTGCCCGAAGCGTCGAGCACCGAACCGTCCGGCTGAAACGTCACTTCGACCATTCCGCCGCTGAGCGCCGAAACGTTCGTTCCGTCGCCGAGCGCCGCCGTCGAAGCGCCGGGCGGCTGCCCGTAAACGATTTCGGCTTTTTGAATTCCCGAACCGTCGAGCGCCTCGATTTTATTTTTGGAATCGTTCACCGTGCCGAAACCGCCGCCGTAAATAACCGTTTCTTTTTCCGTATTTTTATAACGCAAAGTAATCGCTTTGCGCTGCGACATCGCTTGCTGGCGCGCCTCGGCGAGTGCTCCGGCAACCTGGCGCTGCATTCCCGAAAACCGGAAAGCGCGCCGCGCCGCAATCATCTGCGGCAGCGCGATGACGCCGATAATGGCGATAATTAACAAGACGATGACCAGTTCGGGCAAACTAAAACCTTGCTGTTTTTTTGTGTTTTTGCGAGTTCGTAACGCGTTCATCAATCCTCAATTCCTCGATGGAGAATTTTCTCTACTACACCATATTTTGAATAAAAAGGTTTTTTCAGAAAAAACACTGTTTATCAGTAAATTATTTTTTCGTTTAATTACTTGGACGTGCATCCAAAGTCGGAAAGTTAGATTTTAAGCAGGCGAATTCGGCGGGTTTTTGAGATAAAATGCCCGCCGGAGTCAGTGAATTCCGGCGGGTAATTTACAAGGAAACATAAATCTACAAAACAATCTTGAATGAGAAGTCCGGCGTCTGTCAGCTGTTTGAACGTTTTAATTCGGCAGGTAAAAAACGTCGAACTTCTTCGCAAAGCCAACCGATCTCGGCGTCGTTTACGGCTGTTTCGCCGCGCCGTTCGGCACTACCTGATTGGTCACAACCGGAACGATTGCCGGCGATGAAACCGGATTGCTGTTTGGAACGACCGGCGCGTTTTCCGAGTTGGACGGCGGATTGCCGAGCGGCACCGGCTGCATAATGGTTGTTGTTCGCATTCCGTCGCTCACTTTGCCGGATGTGATGTTGCCTTCAAAATCCGGACGGAAAATGCGCGGCGTGATAAAGAACAGCAATTCGCTCGAATCGCGGAAAACGCCTTTTCGTTTGAACAGATTGCCGAGCAAAGGAATGCGCGAAAGTCCCGGCGTGCGATCCTGTTCTTCGCGTTCGGAATCAAACAGCGCGCCGCCGACCACAGTCGTTCCGCCGTCGGGAACCATCACCTGCGTCTGCATTCTCTGCGTGCTGATGACGCCGCCTGCTTCCGCCGTGTTGTTTTCCGCGACGACATTCAAGATTACCGTTCCAACATCGGTAATTTGCGGCGTCACCGCCAATCGCAGCGGAACGTTAACGTATTCGGTCGTCGCGACGACGGCTCCGCCCGCGCTGTTCGGCTGAACGGTTGTGATCGGAATCTGCGAACCGCTTTCAATCTGCGCCGGACGATTGTTCAATGTCGTGACGCGCGGCGTCGCGATGGTTTTCGCCTGACCTTTGCTTTCGCCCGCAGTAATCAGCGCGCTGATCTGCGCCGTTCCGAAAATTCCGGTCGTTAAACCGATGACCGTATTCGGAATCGAAGAAATTAAACTATTGTTCGGTTCGAGTCCGACACCGACCGGAATTCCTCCCGCACGAAATCCGGTTGTATTGCCGCCGCCGCTGCCGCCGCCGCTTCCACCACCGCTGCCGCCGGCAGCTTGGCTGCCTGGAATCGTTCCGGCTGATGCGGCGCTGCCGCGCGGTCCGAGAACAAGAGCTGAAAGTGCGACGCCCAAGTCGCGGCTGAAGTTGCGCGTCGCAACGACGATGCGCGCTTCGATTTCGACTTGCGGTTCCGGCTGATCGAGCAAGGAAACGAGTTGGCGAACGGCGTCAATGTTTTCGCGCACGTCCGTAATAATTAAAGTGTTGCTGCGCGCGTCAACTTCGACCGCGCCGCGTCGCGAAAGACGACGTTTGATGATTCCCAGAATTCCCTGATCGGAACCGCCGCCGCCGCTAACCGCGCCGCCGCTGCCGCCGACGCTCGGCGTGACGCCGCCGACAAACGCTCCGGCGGAACCGGATTGTCCGCTCAAGCTGCCGTTGCCGAACGCGTAATTCAAGCGAATGAATTCCGTATAGAGCGGCGACGTGTCGAGCTGATTTTCCTGTCGCTGGCGGCGAATTTCGCCTTCAGCGGCGAGAGTTTTCGCCTGCGCGACGCGCAAAATCGAACCGTTGACCTGAACGCCGAGCTCCTGCGCCTGCAAAATCGAATCGAGCGCGACGTTCCACGGCACTTCGTTGACGTTGACCGTCACCGGAACTTTGTCCACCGATTTATCAATGACGAAATTGATGCCGTATTGTTCGGTAATATAATTAAGAATGTCGCGAATGTCGGCATTGACGACGTTCAGGTTGATCGGCTCGCCGCGAAATCCGGGATCGCCGTCCATTTTACCTTGTTGCTGCGGCTGCACTGTCTGCGCGGAAACCGCCAATGCCAAACAACCGGTAATCATCAAAGCGAAAACGACCATTTTGGCAAGTCCGCTCAATTTATGAAGAGAATTCATGTTTCCTCCGTATGCAAACTTCTTCCTCGCTTTTTTCGAGAAAAAGAAGCTAAGTCTGAATTAAATTATTATTTTGATAAAATTGGCGGCGCGCTCATCGGGCGATGAACCGCGCCGTTGGAAATTTTTGCAGCGCTATTTGTTTTTAGCGATTTTGACGGGTTTCTTATTTTTCGGCGCGGTTTTTTCTTTGCTCGATTCGCTGGCGGATTCTTTTTTAGAGTCCTTTTTGGAACCGGATTTGGATTTTGCCGTTTCAGTCGTTTCCGTTTTCGGCTGCCGATTCATTTCTTCGAGCGGCGAAACGACCGTTGTTGGTGTCAGCGTTTGTCCCGGTTTGATTTCGGCTGGAACAGTCGGCTGGGCAGCCGCCGTTTCCGTTCTTTTTTCTCCGCTTTCAATCGGCGCCGTTCCGCGAATCTGTTCTTGATCCGAATACTGCCGCAGCGCTTTGTTTTCAACCGAAGCGACGAATTTGCCGTTGCTCATTTTCACCACTTTGCGAAAAACCAGCCGGTTTTCTTCGATGGCGACGAGCTGCCCGTCAAAGAATTTTTCGCCCGGGTAAATCGTGTAGGAAAGACTGATCGGTTTCGCCTCGACCATCGCGGCATATCCGCGCGGCGTGCGAAAAACTCCGATAATCGCCATTTCATCAAGCGTCAGCACGCTGGTCACTTTCGGAATCGGCTGTCCGTTTTCCGCCGCTTCAAGCCGCAATTGTTTGTAATGATCAATCCGCTGATTGATGCTCGGCGCGCCCATTGCGACAACCGGCGGTGGACCTTGCTTGACCGGTTTCGGCGCGCCCGAAGCGGACGGCGCGGACGGAGTGCCGGTGCCGACGATTTTCGGTTTCGCCCAGCCCGGTTTCGCAAACGGATCACCTTGCTGCGCCGAAACTTGCGCGGCGCTTCCGCCGAGCAAAACAAATCCGGCGGCGGCTAAACTCAAACTCAAAATGCGTAAACTTTTCGATTTATTTATCATGGCTGTCTTTCTCTAATTAAAACCTTTTTGAGCGAAACGTTGTTCGTTTAGTTGGTAACAGGCGGAGCGGCGGCGGGCGGCGCTCCTGCTGCCGGCGGTGCGGCTGGTTTAGCGCCCGGCGCGCCCGGTTTTCCGGCGGGCGGATTCAAGTTTTCCGGCGCGGCGTAATAAGCGGTCAGCAAAAATTGCGCGTGCAGAGTTTTTTCGGCGGTTTGTTTTTCCAGTTGGTTGATTTTGAAATCCGTAATCGAAACGATGCGCGGCAGTTTCGCCATTTTGTCGAAAAAGGCGCGCAGATTGGTGAAATTGCTGTCAACCTCGACTTCGACCGGTTTCGCCATAATTGCGTCCTGCTGCGAATCGTCGCGCGGCGAAAATCTCATCACGATCAGGCGGCTGTCGCCCGCCGCTTCCTGCATTCCCTGCAAAACGTTGGTGATTTCGCGCTGTTCCGGCAGCAGAACTTTCAATTCGTCGTATTCCTGCGCTTTGCTGGCATACAGCGCGCGAAATTCGTTGATGCGCTGCGTGGCAACTCGCGCCGCTTCGTTTTTCGCCTGAAGCTGCGATACTTGTTCGTTCAAAGCCGCAATCTCAACGCGCGTTTCGCTCGTCACGAAGTAATAAACGCAGCCGTAAAGCATCGCCGCAATGCCGACCAGAACGAGGAGCTGCATCTGCCATTGTAGATTTTTGAATTTCTCTAACATATTCGATTACCTTTTATAAATTACAATCGTTGATTAATAATTCTTCTATCAAATGTCCGTTAATTTTTCGCGATTTGCGGTGCTGCCGGTGCCGCCGGTGCCGCATTCGTCGCCGTTGTCGGCATCATCTCTTTCGGCGCTCCGGCTTTCGACGGCGTGTAAGCGGTGCGAATGGTAAAGTTGACGATTTCGAGTTTCGGCGCTTCCTGTCCCGGCGCGGGCGCCGAAGCGGTTTGGCTCTGCACTTCTTTGCGCTGCGTTTCGATATTCAGATTCGAGAACAGACCGCCGGAAAACTCCAGGCTGCGACCGAATTGCGTTACCGCCGATTCGTCCGGCGAATTGCCTTTGATCGTAACCTGTTCGCCCGCTTGTTCGAGCGATTCGAGGTAAAGTCCGGGCGTCATCCGAATTCTTTCGTTGGCGGCTTCGAGCACGGCGCTCGGTCCGGCTTGCGACGCTCTCAGTTTTTTGATCGCTTCGATGCGCAAATCAATGTTTTGAATTTTCGCTTCGAGTTCTTTCTGTTCTTTCAAAACCGATTCGAGCTGCGCGGCGATCTGCTTTTGTTCTTCGAGCTGGCGTTCAGCTTCCGTGCGCGCCATCTGCGTCGAAATCACATCCCAGCCGATCACGGCGACGAGCAGAAAAGCGACCGCCATCGTCATCAGCATCAGGCGCGAAACCGGGCTGGCGATTTTGCGTTCGACGGCGACCGCCGCGCCGCCCTGTCGTTCGGTAACCGAGTGTAAAAGGTTTATTTTAATCATCTTAATTCTGCTCCCCTTACTGCCAAACCGACGGCAACCGCCATTTCCGGCATAATTTCGCTTAAATAATCAGGGTCAAATTTGCGGGTGTCCACTTTGATATTGCGGAACGGATCTAAAACTTCGACCGGCAGTTCGAGTCGGGCGGATAATTCTTCGGCGAGTCCGGCGAGTTTCGAGCCGCCGCCGGAAATTAAAATCTTTTGGACGGCGATTTCGTTGTCTTCGCTCGTCGCGCGGTAAAAATCGAAAGTTTTTTGAATTTCCATCGCGACGACTTCGGTCACATTGCTCATCAGCGGTTCGATTGCTTTTTCGTCAACGCCCTGCGCCGCATCGGAAACGCCGCGTTTAACCGCTTCGGCTTGCTGAAAACTCAAACCCAGACTGCGCTGCAAAACATCGGTAAACTGACTTCCGCCAACCGTGATGTCGCGCGTGAAAAGCGAGCGCGTTCCTTTGACGATATTGACGTTCATCGTTGACGCGCCGATGTTCAAAAGAGTAACGACTTGCGAATCGTCCGGCTGGTAATTGATTTCGTAGCAGTTTTGCAGCGCGAACGTATCAACATCAATGACGACCGGCTGTTTTCCGGCAAGCTGAATCGCCTGTTTCATATTGTCAATGCGCTCGCGTTTGCACGCCGCGATTAAAACCTGCGTCGCGTCTGCCGATTCCGCCGTTACCTGATAATCGAGCGTGACGTCCGCCAAATCATACGGAATGTGTTCTTCGGCGTGCCAGTCAATTGATTCTTCGAGTTCTTCGCGGCTCATCGGCGGCAAAACGATGTTTTTGATAATCACCGAATGCCCGCTCACGCCCGTGACAACCTGCGTCGCGGTAATCTGATGATTGGTGCAAACGTTTTGAATCACGTCCGACACCACGTTAAGCTCCATAATCTGCCCGTCAACAATCGTGTTGTCCGGCAGATTTTCAAAGCCCAAACTCACTAAATTCAGATTATTTAATTTGCCGTCAAGCTCGACCATTTTGACCGAACTCGAACCGACATCTAACCCGGCAACGCTTTTCTTTTTACCGAACAGCATTATCTTTCTTACTCCTTTTAGCTTTCACGCCAATTTTCTTTGGTTTTTTTCAGGTCTACAACGTTTTCTCAACAACCCAAACGATACGAATTTCGGCACTGGAAGATTTTTTGCCACCTTCTCGGGAACGACCGCAGCAAGACGAGACTTTTTTTAGGATAGGTCAACTGAATGCGGTGCCGCGTAAATCTGTTTCGTTTTTTTATTGTTTATTGCTCGCAACATTAATGCGTTTTTGAATGGTTGTTTCTTGAAAACTTTTTTGCATTAGGTGGCGAAGGGAAACGACTGATTCGTCGTCATAAATAAAACTACATTAGCGATTAATAATTGTCAACAACTATTTTCATTGTTAAACACCATTTTGATTAAATTTTTTTCACAATGATTTACCAATCGGTCAAAATGACTGCGCGAGAATTAAAAAAGCGATTGTTTGTTCGGTAATAAGCGAACATATTCTCGTTTTATTTTCGGCGTTTTGAACTTAAGCGGCGGCGATGCGGTCAATTAAAGCGGCGGTTTCAAGCGGTTTTTCAAACGGAAAAAGGTGCGAGCCGGCGACGAAATGAAAATCAATCGAAAAATGTTTGCGCATAAACGAGAGCCGCGCCATTTTCGCTTCGCGCGAATCGGAACCGCCGATGTAAGCGGTCGGAACCGTTAAACGTCCGCGAAACTGCGGCAGATTGTGCGGAATCGTGCGGTAAATTTCGGCTTCAACGCTCGGACGAAAAAAAAGCTCGAAGCCTTTTTCGGTTTCGGTTGTGCCGTATTCGACATAATCGCGCAGCACATCTTCATCAAAAGCAGCGAATTTTTCCTTTTTCTTAAAGTGCTCGAACGCTTCTTCTTTCGTGCGCCAGAGATTGCGGCGATAAACGGTAATCTGCGCGGGCGTAAAACGGTCAATCAGTTTGGTGAGTTTTAACGCGTGCAATCCGCGACTGCTCAAACGGCTGATAATCGGCGCGTCAAGCAAAATAATTTTTCGGTAGAGATGCGGATTTTCGATGGCGACCAAAAAATGCAGAACGCCGCCCAAACTATGACCGACGCCGACAATCGGATCATCGTAACGCCGCTTGATTTCCGCGCGCAGCTCATCTTTAAGAAAATTCCAGCCGTCGGTCACGGGAAATTGCGGATCGTGCGCGTGGCGTTCGAGAAAACCGATTTCGTAGTTATGCCGCAGAAAGTCGAAAATTTTGCTGTAAGTTCGGGCGGGAAATCCGTTGGCGTGAGCGAAATGAATAACTTTTTTAATCATTTTTCTAAACCGATTTTAACAACATTTTCGCGTCAGACCAATCCAAACCTTTTCATTTCTCGGTAAACACCGTTCAGAAATTCAAGTAAAATCGTGTCTAAAAGAAAACACCGCGTTAAGAATTCGTTGTTCTCGACGCGGTGTTTTCTTTTGCGAAAACCGATTTGATTATGACTGTTTTTTCTGCGAAGCATCGAGCGTGAACTTGCTCCACAGCAGTTTGCGCAAATGATCCGCCAACGCGTAATCGCATTTTTCGAGCTGTTTCAATTGTTCGTAAGCGGCGTCGCGATTTCCCTTTTTCAAGTTGCTGATCGCCAGATTCCACAATCCTTCGCCGTAATCGGGCTGCAAACTGACGGCTTTTGAAAAATGTTTGAAAGCCTCGTCATCTTTGCCCATTTTTTCGAGCACGGCGCCCATATTGTTATGAACAAACGCTGAATTCGGAGCCAGCCGGTCGGCTTTTTTCAAACTTTCGAGCGCTTCTTTATAACGTTCGAGCCAGTAAAGCGTATAACCTCGATTGCAGTGCGCTTCCGCCAATTCGGGTTTTATTTTGATTGCTTCATCCACCTTTTTTAAAGCTTCCGCAAATTGTTTCGTTCGATTGAGCGACACCGAATAATTGACGAGCGTTTCCGCATCGTTCGGATCGGCGGCGAGCGCGCGGCGGAAATAAGCCTGACTTTCCTCGAACATTTCTTTTTTATTGTACGATTCGCCGATGCTCGCCAGCGTTTTGCTGTGCTGCGGATCAATTGCGATTAATTCTCTAAAAATTTTCAGTCCGTCGTCATAATCTCCGGCTTCAAAAAAAGAACGCGCCAGATTATACCGGCAGTTAAAACAGTTGGCGTCAATTTCGATGGCGCGGGAAAAATAACTGATCGCCTGTTTGTAATCTTTATCAACGAGAACTTTTTTCATTCCGAGATTGTTCAGCTCGATGACTTTTTCCAGATTTTCCGATTTAACATCGGGTTTCGGCGGCGCGGATTCTGTTTTTAACGGCGTTTCGTCAGTAACAAACTGCAAATTCGGCGTTTTCATCTGCGCGCTGAGAGTCAGCGGTAAAATTATGATTGCCAGCCAAGTTAATATTTTTTTCATAACCATTCTCCTCGATCAAGCGGAAAAAATCGCTTGTTTTTCTGTTTAAAAGAACAGTTTTAAGCCGAAAACGAAGGCTTTTTTTCAGCCGAAAACCGGCTTTATAATGAAAGAAGATTATTTTGTTAAAAAAGGGCGCCTTCTAATGGTTGAAACACCGCGCAAATGAGTTTTGTGACAGATTTTTAAATTCTCTTAAATTATTGCAGTAAAAAGAGTTATAAATCTAAATACGTGAATAAAATCTATTTTTTTGAACTCCCTCAACAACATAAAAAAGGCGCTCGAAATTCAATATTCCGAGCGCCTTTTTTGGCTTAAGATAAACAAAATTTGAGAAAATTTTACTGACCGTTATCACGCAAATCGGAAAATCGCCGACTTACCGATTTACAACCCGCGGCAATCAATCGTTTAATACATCAAATCGCTGACCAGCAATTCCCAGTAACCGACATCAACCCATCTGCCGAGCTTGTAGCCGACTTCCCTAAATTGCGCGACTTTTTCAAATCCGAGACGTTCGTGGAAAATCACGCTCGGATCGTTCGGCAGAGAAATTCCGGCGACGAGCGCGTGAATGTTGGTTTCCGCAAGCTGTTTGAACAATTCAACATAAAGCTGCGTGCCGACCTTTCGCTGTTTCGCCGCGTTTTTCACGTAAATCGAAACTTCCGCCGAATACGCGTAAGCCTGTCGCATCCGAAACTGCGCGGCGTAAGCATAACCGAGAATTTCGCCGTCTTCTTCGGCGACGAGATACGGATAATCCTGCGTCACCTCAACGATGCGCGCCCGCATTTCATCACCGCTCAACGCTTCGGTTTCAAATGTGTGATGCGTATATTTGATGTAATAATTATAAATCTCCGCAATCTGCGCGGCGTCCGTTAATTCAACTTGGCGAATATTCATTTCGGTTATTTTAGTTCCATTTTCGCGATTGATTCAAGATGAACTTCGTCAGGACCGTCGGCGAGCCGCAGAGTTCTGGCGTAAATCCAGAAGTTGGCAAGCGGGAAATCCTGCGAAACGCCCGCGCCGCCGTGCGTTTGAATCGCGCGGTCAATGATTTTCAGAGCCATTTGCGGCACGACGGCTTTAATCATCGCGATTTCTTTTCTGGCTTCTTTATTTCCCTTTTCGTCCATCATCCACGCGGTCTTTAAAACGAGCAGACGCGCCTGCTCGATTTCCGTGCGCGCTTCGGCGATCCAGTTTCTGATAACGCCTTTTTCGGCAATCGCCGCGCCGAACGCGACGCGATTTTTCGCGCGTTCTTTCATCAAATCGAGCGCGCGTTCGGCAACTCCGATCAGGCGCATACAGTGATGAACTCTGCCCGGACCCAATCTTCCCTGCGCGATTTCAAAACCGCGATTTTCGCCTAAAAGCAGATTTTCTTTCGGCACGCGCACGTTTTCAAACGAAATTTCCGCGTGTCCGTTCGGCGCGTCGTCGTAACCGAAAACGTGCAAAATTCGCTCGACTTTCACGCCCGGCGCGTTCATCGGCACGAGAATCATTGACTGTTGCAGGTGTTTCGCCGCCGATTCATCGGTTTTTCCCATAAAAATCGCCAGCTTGCACCGCGCGTCGCCCGCGCCGGTTGACCACCATTTTCTGCCGTTTAAAATGTATTCGTCGCCGTCTTTTTTGATCGAAGAACGAATATTCGTCGCGTCCGATGAAGCAACTTCCGGTTCGGTCATCGCAAAACACGAGCGAATTTCGCCGTTGAGCAGTGGTTTCAGCCATTCATTTTTCTGTGCGGCGGTTCCGTAGCGTTCGAGCACTTCCATATTTCCCGTGTCCGGTGCCGAACAATTGAAAATTTCCGACGACCAGACGACTCTGCCCATCGTTTCGGCGAGCGGCGCGTATTCGAGATTGGTCAAACCGGAAACTTCCGGCAAAAACAAATTCCACAAATTTTCCGCGCGCGCTTTCGCTTTCAAATCTTCCATCAAACCGGACGGCTGCCAGCGGTCGCCCGAATTGATTTCCCGTTCGTAATTTTTCTCGTTCGGGTAAACGTGCGCGTCCATAAACGCCTGCAAACGCCGTTGCAGTTCGACGGTTTTCGGTGAA
>SXVE01000268.1 GCA_005790265.1 Acidobacteriota bacterium
GCCCAGACGGCACGCATCAATTCTTCTTTTTCGACGATGCGATTGGCGTTTTCAATCAGCGCCAGAAGCAAATCAAATGTTTTCGGTGAAAGTTTTTGTGAAATTCCGTCGCGCGACAAAATTCGCTGCGCCGCGTCAACTCGAAAATTCCCAAATGCGTAAATTCGTCCTTCTTTTTTGTTCATATATTTACTCATACAAACTAATTAAAAAGGGAGTTTGGAAATTATTTGGAAAAAATTTGGAAGTTTTTAAGGACTTCCGCGACATTTTCGGTTATAAATGCCGACATCTACCGGCAATGTCACTCGTATAAATTTGAAGGGAGTTTTTCTTTAGAAGCGGAATTCTAAACCAACTCGGGCGAGATTAAAAGCATTTTTCCTCGTCAAGCGAAATGTTTTTTTTCGGCAAATATTAGCGCTCAATATTTAATTTTCGCTGCTTGTTTCTCATCGGCGATTGAACATTGTTTTGTATTTGAAGCTTAACCAAAAATTTGAGGAGTTTGTAAAACATTTATGAAAAAACCATTTATTTTATTCACGCTCGTTTTTCTCGCGCTGTCAGCAAACGTTTCGGCGCAAAAAGTTAAAGATGTAGCTGTCGCCTCCGTCATCGAAAACGCCGATACCAATCTTCAGCCGTTTCGCATTCAGAGCGACAATCTCGGCGCTTACCGCAACGGAACGGATGCGGTCGTCTCGCGCATTCAGTCAATCGGCGATTGGGAATTGAGTCTGCTCAGTTCGACGAGGCGCCGCGCATTTGTTGATTTCGGCGATCCGGTCAATCCGTCCGATCCGGCGAACGGCGCGCCGGCAAACGGTTATTATCCGGTTCGTTTTCTCGCGCAGTGTCCGGCTGATTTGCGAAATCTGGCGGTAAATAATTCGCAAAACTGCAAAATGGTCATCGCCGTTGATGTCGGCGCTGAACGTTATTCGATTCGTTTCGGTTATGTTGCGGGAACAACTCAGCCGCTCTGGACTTGCAATGCGGCGGCAAACGGCAAATGCATTAGTTGGCGTTTGGCGACCGATCCGAGCGGCGCGGGCAAAAACGCCGCGCAGTTATACAAAATAACGACTTCCAGAGGAAGAAACGTCGAAACGCCGCTCGGCAAATACTATTTTTCATTCGGCATTAGCGTTGCCAATCAGTAAATTTTTTATTTTTTTGTTCTATCTTGTTCCTGGAAAAATTCTCACCAGGAAAAAAGTAAATCGCAGTTATTTCAATTTAGAGTAACCGCGATTTGCTTTTTTGATATATTAAGTTTTGATTTCGCGGGCGAAAAAAGTCTTCGTGCTATTTTGCTCGATCAGAATAAACTCTGCTGAATCGGCTCATCAATCGTTGGTTTCATTTGCGCCGACGCTTCGTATTTTTTGAAACCTAATTTTTTGAAATGCAAATCGAACATTTTAACCGCGATGCGCCAATTTTCGGTCGTGCCGGACATTCGCGAGCCGAATTCGTTCGAGTTTAATTTGCCGCCGCGCTCGCGCATTATTTGATGAAGAATGCGGTCGCGTTTGGTCGGCAGTTTTTCTTCTAATCGCGCGGTGAAATATTCGCGCAGCGAATCGGTCGGCAAACGAAGCAGCGTCATAAATGCTCTGGTCGCGCCGTTTTCTTTCGCCCGTTCGAGCAGCGCGGGAATGTCCGGTTCGCTGTATGACGGAATAATCGGCGCGAGCGCGATTCCCGTTTCGATTCCGGCGTCCGACAAAGTTTTCATCGCCCGAAAACGCGTTTCCGGCACCGGAACGTAAGGTTCAAACGGTTTCGATTTTTCGATGGTCGCAAACGGAATCGAAAAATAAACCGTCGCGTTCATTCCCGATAAAATGTCAACGTCGCGCATTACGAGCGGCGATTTCGTGACAATTCCAACCGGAATGCGAAAATCGCGGCATACTTTCAAACATTCGCGCGTCAATTCGTAATCGGCTTCAATCGGCAAATACGGATCGGTCGTAAACGAAAAATTGAGCGAATCAATCGTTTTTCTCGTGCGTTTTAATTCGTCGCGCAAAAGCGTCGGCGCATTGATTTTCGCCACGATTTTCGTCTCAAAATCCGTTCCCGCGCCGTAACCCAAATATTCGTGATACGGACGCGCAAAACAATACGTGCAGCCGTGAATGCAGCCGCGATAACAATTGACCGAAAACCGAAAACCGACATCCGGCGAATTGTTTTCCGTAATAATTTTCTTCGTCGCCGTTTCCTCGAAAATTTCTAGTTTGACAGTCGAAGGCTCGCCCAAAAAATCGGCGGAATATTTCAGATAAGGATTCGGCGGATTAGAAACGTATCGCACAGATGAAACGATAGCCCATATTCGGGCTAAAGGCAAAATTATACAACGGATTTTCTATAAAATTTTAACTTTGTAATCTGCAAAGCTTTTGTCTTCTGTGATGACGGAAATTTTTTCGATTTGAGCCTGAGCGATTATTAAGCGGTCGAACGGATCACGATGGTGAAAAGGCAAAATTGAAACTTGGAGAACGTGGGCAGGCAAAACCGGTAAGATTTCGATATTTTCTGCGGAAATTTGATTGATAACATCTGCCAGCGAAACAGCGAGAGTTAATTTTCCGATACTTATTTTGATCGCCGTTTCCCAGAGAGAAGCGACGCTGACGAAAACGTCGTTTTGCGGTTCGGCAATGATTTGGCGATGCGCCGCCGACAATAGATTATTGCCTTCCAGAAACCAAAGCAAAATGTGCGTGTCAACGAGCAGGCGCATTACATATAATCCTTGAAATCTTCAAGCGGCGCGTCGAAATCTTCGGCGATATTTGTTACCAAACCTTTCATACTGCCGAATTGACGCTCCTTTCTCTGCGGACTTTCTGCTTTTTGAAATTTAATTAAATTCAAATTCGCCAAATCGTCGAGCAGCTTTTTCGCTTTCGGCTCCAAAATTTCGATAGTATAAGTTTCCATATCTATCTCTCAAAAATATTTTAGCTCACTTTCCCCGTAATCAATAAAAATTATGAATTGTTTAATTGCCATTCATTGAATCTTTTATCAATAACTTGAGCAATTTTGTCGTAATTTTCCCAAGTATTTTCGACATGATAAGTAGAAGGCAAATTCTCAGATA